>PLXU01000090.1 GCA_003151555.1 Acidimicrobiaceae bacterium
CCTCGGGCGCGGTCACCACCTCCGGTGGGCCCCTGAAAGCTAACTCCTATACCGTTTCGGGAAACGATACGGACAGCTTGGGCAACCACGGCACGTGGAGTTTTACCCTCACCGTGACCGGCGGGGGCATTACTCAGACGGCGCCGCTCACAGGCAGCACCACGTCGAGCGGCTCGAGCGCCTTTACGGCCCAGCTTGAACCCACCGCCAATGCCAACACCTTCTCGACGACCGCCTCGAACGCGAACCTGCACGTCTCGTCCTCGGGCGCGGTCACCACCTCCGGCGGGCCCTTGTCGCCAAACTCCTACACCCTCTCAGGAACTGACTTGGACGCCCTTGGCGACACCGGTAGTTGGTCGTACACCCTTGTGGTGAGCGCCGACAGTAACGGCCCACCGCCGACCACCATTGTCACCGTCATCCCGACGTCGCCTCCTTCGGGTACCACTCTCAACCAGACGTCGCCTACTTCGGGTGTCACCACACCGAGTAACTCTGCCATCTTCACGAGTGGTCCCATCACGGTGAACAACGCCACCGGTTTGGTGAGTTTCTCCACCAGTTCTTCGAGTACCGCGCTGAACGTGAGCGCTGAGGGCGCTATTACGACAACCGGCCCCTTGACGGCCGGGACCTACGGTGTTTCTGGCTCCGACAGCGACCCAGGTGGTGACACCGGCACGTGGGCGTATACGCTCACGGTCTCTAGCCGTATATCGTTGACGTTCAAAGCCAACGGAGGCCAAGGCGCTATGTCGCCGGAAACGAAAAGTGTCCCAACTGCCTTGACGCCCAATGCCTTCACGCGCGCAAAGTACACCTTCGCGCGCTGGAACAGCGCCCCCGATGGATCGGGGACGAACTACACCAATGGTGCCGTTTATCCGTTCACGAAATCAATCACCCTCTTCGCCATATGGAGAGTAACGACAAAAAATGTCGCGACCAAAACCGTCGCCTTCAACGCAAACGGCGGGTCCGGTTCGATGTTGTCGGAATCAAAAAACGTCTTGGCGTCCCTGGACCCCAACAGATTTACACGCAAGGGCAGCACCTTCACCAGGTGGAGCACCAGGGCCAATGGATCGGGATCAAGCTTCGCCAACGACGCCATCTACAAATTTAAGAAGTCCATTACCCTTTACGCCCAGTGGACCGCATTGGCGACCACCACCGTGACCTTTAAAGCCAACGGCGGATCAGGTTTGATGCCGTCGGAAACAAAAAATGCCCAAGCCGCATTAACTGGAAACAAGTTCAGACGTCACGAGTACGCCTTCGCCGGATGGAGCACCAGGGCCAATGGATCGGGATCAAGCTACGCCAACGATGCCGCCTACCAATTTAAGAAATCTATTACCCTTTACGCCCAGTGGCGCGCCGTCAAGGTAGTCGTGAATCCTGCGCTGAACGCGGTAAGGACATTGGGTCCTTTCGCCGACAAATCCGCCACGCTCTCACCGACGCTCGAAGCTTAGATTACGGTCCTCGCGAACGAGATTGTGTCTTACAACGATACCAAAATCGCCCTGGTCGGCTTTAGCAGCGACTTGACCACGTCCAATGTACTGAACGAAGCGGCGTGGGGGGCGGCCCTGCAACTGAGTCGCCAGCGCGCCCTGGCGGTTGAGACCTACCTCGAACTGCAACTCGCGAGTCTGGGCGTAACGGGATACACGGTTACCGCGTCGCAAAGCGGAAAGGCTATCCCCGACGCCGAAAACGCCACCGCCGCCAATCGAGCCAAGAACAACAAGGTGGTGGCCACCCTTACGTAGGCGAGGTCGCAAATCTCACTGCGACTCCACGAAAATGGTGGAGGTGATGGGATTCGAACNNCAATTGAGCTACACCCCCGAAGGAGCACCCACTTTAGCCCACGGCGTAGCGCGAAGGCGATTCGCGACGCCACTCACTGTCGTCTTCGGCGTCGTAAAACTCTGAGTCGAATTCGTCACGGTCGTCGTCGTACACGGGCTCCACCGCAGCCAAGCGGCGACCCTGCGGAATGCGAATAGGCAGTGACGACTCGAAGAGAAATCCCTGGCTCACGGCAAAGAGAGCGAGGGCCACGTAACAGAGCAGACCCATCCAGGCGAGCACCGCCAGGTCTTGAATGAACGTGTAGCCGACTGCGAGGTTTAGAACACTGAGCGCCACGGCCGCAGCAGCGAGCAACACGAAGAGGGCTTGGCGCCGGGACTTCATCGATTCAAAACGCGGGGGTCGCTCGTAGTTACTGCGCAACCTTTGTTCGTCGCGCACCTCCTGCTCGTTGGGTACCGACGAGTACGCGGTGACGTAGCGATTTACCGGTTCGAACCGGCGCGTGTGCGCGTCAACACGGTCGTAGTCGTAGTCGTCGTTCCACTCGTCCCACGACGTACGAGTTTCCAGTGATTGGTAGGTGTCGTTCGCGTGAACGACCGTCAGTCGGGGGCGTTGCTCGGTCTCGCGCGGACCCTCTTCGTCGTTCAAGGCGGCGAGGCGGTGGGCCGGCGGTACCGAATACTCCTGGCGACTCATGACCTCGTGTCCCGCGTGAAAGGAATGGATCGACTTCTCGGTCCCGCTGTCACGGAACCGTCGCACCACGACTGGTACCAAAATCGCCACCCAGAAGAGTCCAAGAATTATCAGGAGCACTTGGGCAGATCCTCAACAAAACACACACACATTGGCTACAAATGTACAGTCCGCCTTTGTTTCATTGGTGGATAGGACCGATTGTCACTCCTCGTGCAGCCCGCACTCTTCCTTGTCGGCCCCCACCCAACGGCCCGAACGTCGATCACCGGGCACCTGGGGTTTCGACGTGACCGCGGCGCAACCTATCGAGGCGTAGCCCTGCGCCCAGAGAGGGTGCTGGGCGAGTTGATTGGCCGACACGTAGTAGGCAACGTCGTCGTCGCTCCACGTCGCCAGCGGATTGACCTTCACCAGGGCGAACTTTTCGTCCCACAGCAGGGTTTTCATGCCCGCGCGGCTCGGTGCGTCTACTCGCTTGACCGACGTAATCCACGCCGCGCGGCCCGCGACGGCCTTCTTCAGCGGTTCGACCTTGCGCAGCTCGCAGCACCGTTCGCTGCCGCACGGCCAGTCGTCGGCCTCGGGTCCCGGTGTCGTGCGCGTGAGATTTAGCGACCACTCCTTTTCCACGCGAGCGGCGAACTCGAGCGTCTCATCGAAGTGTCCCCGCGTGTCCAAAAAAATTATCTCGGTCCGAGGCCGCAGTTCGTGCACCATGTGCAACAATGCGAGGTCTTCAAAGGAGCAGGCCATGACCACGTCATCGTCGAAGCGTTCAAAGGTCCAGGTGAGAATCTCTAAAGGAGTGGCGCGCTCGAAGCGCTGATTGGTGGATTCGAGTTCGTCGAGCAGACTCGACGTGGGCGCCGTCATGAGCCAGTACGCAATAAGTTCAAGATTTCCATTGCTTTACTAGGATATAAGTATCAATCAGAAACTATGACACCGACCCCCCTGCGCCCGCCCCAGACCGCTGACTACCTCGATCTACTGGAGTCTCACGCCATCTTCATCCTGCGCGAAGTGGCGGCGGAGTGCGAACGGCCCGTCCTGCTCTTCTCGGGCGGCAAGGACTCCGCGGTCCTCTTGAACCTCGCAATGAAAGCCTTCACGCCCCAGCAACTACCGTTCCCGGTCCTGCACATTGACACCGGACAGAACTTTCCCGAAGTGTTGGAGTACCGTGACGCGCTCACGACGAAGCTCGGCGTGAAACTCTTGGTCGCAAAGGTCCAAGACACAATTGACCAGGGCAAAGTTGTCGACCCGGGACCCATGGGCTCGCGCAACCGATTGCAAACCGTGACGCTGCTGAACGCGATCAACGAAAACGGATTCGACGCCGCCTTCGGCGGCGCGCGCCGCGACGAGGACAAGGCCCGGGCCAAGGAACGGATCCTCTCCTTTCGTGACGGCTTCGGACAGTGGGACCCGCGCCAGCAACGCCCCGAACTCTGGCAGCTCTACCAGGGCAAGGTCAACCCCGGCGAGCACCTGCGGGCCTTTCCCCTGTCGGACTGGACCGAATTGGACATCTGGCAATACATCGAACGCGAGCGCATGGAACTGCCGTCGATCTACTTCGCCCACGAGCGCGACGTGGTGTTGCGTGACTCCATGTGGCTGGCCGTGGGCCCTTTTGTCCAGCCCCGAGAGGGCGAGACCGTTGAACGCCGGGTGGTTCGTTTTCGCACCGTGGGCGACGCCAACTGCACCGGCGCCGTCGATTCGCCGGCCAGCACGCTGGCCCAGATCGTCGCCGAGGTCGCCACCGCCAACGTCTCGGAACGCGGCGCCACACGAGCCGACGACCGCTTCAGCGAAACCGCCATGGAGGACCGCAAGCGCGAGGGTTACTTCTAAGCATGCCGACGACCACCAAAGACCTGCTTCGCCTCGCCACCATTGGTTCGGTCGACGACGGAAAGTCCACCTTGATCGGCCGACTGCTGGTGGACACGCGACAACTCTTCGACGACCAACTCGACGCCGTGGTGGCCGCCTCGGAAAAGCGTGGCGTGGGCGATCTCGACCTCAGTTTTGTCACCGACGGTCTGCGGGCCGAACGCGAGCAGGGCATCACGATTGACGTGGCCTACCGTTACGCCTCGACGCCCAAACGCAAGTTCATCATCGCCGACTGTCCCGGCCACGTGCAGTACACGCGCAACATGGCCACGGGCGCCTCGACGGCCGACCTCGCCCTGGTGGTGCTCGACGTCAAGCACGGTCTCAAGGAGCAGACCCGGCGTCACCTCTGCATCGCCGCCCTGCTGGGCGTGCATTCGGTCATTGTCTGCGTCAACAAGATGGACGGCGTCAACTGGTCCCAGAGCGCCTTTCAGAGCGTGGTCGACGAGATCGAAACCCTCTCGCGCGAGCTGAATTTCGAGGAGGTGAAGATCATCCCCGTCTCGGCCCTCTACGGTGACAACGTCGTCGACGCCTCGACCAACTCGCCCTGGTACGTCGGCCCGACCGTCTTGGCAGCCCTCGAAACGTCCAACGCCGGCACCTGGACCAAGACCCGACACGGGGCCCGGCTGCCCATCCAGTGGGTACTGCGCCAGGAAGGCGGCGGTCGCACCTACGCCGGCATGGTCAACGGCGACTCCTTCTTCGTGGGCGACACCGTCACGCTGCTGCCGGCCAACGTCGAAACCACCATCAAGGCAATCTCCTTCGGCGGCGTGGGGCGCATCGAGGCCAACGTGGGCCTGTCGATCGACCTCGACCTCGCCGACGAGACCGACGCGGGACGAGGCGACCTGCTGGCCGCCACTCCCCTGCCCGCGGTCACCAAGGACATCATCGCGACCATTTGCTGGTTCGGCGAGAAGCCGCTGGAGATTGGTCAGCGCCTTCGACTGAAGCACACCACCAAGGTGACCCCCGTGCGCGTGACCGACGTCACCGGCGTGGTCGACATCGAAACGCTGCGCATCGACGAATCGTCCTCGCTCGCCACCAACGAGATTGGTCTGGCCAATCTGCAGACCGCCGACTGGCTGGTCGTCGACGACTACCGCGTCAACCGGGTCACCGGCAGCTTCGTCTTGATCGACGAGGTCACCAACGCAACGGTGGCGGCCGGCATGGTGGGCCGCGCGTCCTTCTTCTAAAACTGCACCAGCATCACGACGAAGGCCACCGCCACCAGGGCGAGCAGCACGTCGATGGTCGTGACCAGTTTTTTGCCCTGCTGCGCGTCGGCGGCGCCGTCACGATGAATCATCTCGCCAATTGATCGTTCCAACGGCAGCACTCGCGCTTCTAAGTGGCCAGCGGCGGCCAGGTAGATGACGATGCCCACGATGACCCACGGGTGTCCCATCGACACGTCGTGACCGCCGCTGGCGACCATGATCACGCCCGTGATCGGTATGAGGTGCATGACCCGGGCGGCCCAGTTACGTCGCGCGGGAAAGCGGGCGCGCTGGGTCTGCGCGTCGGCCCCGCGCGCCACCAGCCGGGCCGACCAGCGCATCACGATCAGGACTATCAAGGTGGCGACGGCCGCCATCACGTGGATCAAGAGAACGACGTCGTAGGTGACCGAGGTAGCGATCATGGGTTCGACAATAGGGCGTCGGCCGCGCGGTAGGGATCGGTGGTGCCAGCGAGTAACGCCTCGACCTGGGCGTCGAAGGCGGCTCCGTGGTCGAGGCCGGTGACCCGCGCGCGCACCGTGGCCGAGAGCACCTCGTCCAGCACGGCCCGCGTGCGCGCGCGCCGACGCTGTTCGAGCCGTCCGTCTTCGAGGAAGCGGCGGTGGGCGACGACTGCCTCCCACAATTCGTCGATGCCCGTACCGTTGGTCGCGACCGTCTCTAAAATCACCGGCCGCCACTCGTGCTCGCCACCGAGGTCGAGCATCTGATCGAGGTCACGACGCGTCTCGCGCACTCCGGGACGGTCGGCCTTGTTGATGACAAAGATGTCGGCCACTTCTAAGAGCCCGGCCTTGTTCGCCTGCATGGCGTCACCCCACCCGGGGTTCATCACGACCACGGTGGTGTCGGCCGCCGAGGCAATATCGACTTCCATCTGACCCACGCCCACCGTCTCGACCAGCGCCAGGCGAAAGTTCGCCGCGCCCAGCACGCGCACCGCGTCAGGCACCGCGAGCGAGAGGCCGCCTAGGTGGCCACGCGTCGCCATCGAACGGATGAAGACGTGCTCATTGGTGGCGTGGCCCTGCATACGGATGCGATCACCCAGTATCGCGCCGCCGGTGAAGGGAGAACTCGGGTCGATGCACAAGATGCCCACCTGGTCGAAGGCGTCTGAACCGTCGAACGATCCGTGCGCGAGCGCCACCGAAATCAGCTGATCGGTCAGCGTCGATTTTCCTCCGCCCGGCGGGCCGGTGATACCCACCACGTAGGGAGACGACACCTGGTAGGCCAACGCCGCGGTGGCCCGGTGCGCCGCACCGCCGGACTCGACGTAGGTCAGCAGTCGCGCCAGGGCCGTCCTCGAACCCTGTCGCGCCAGTTCGACCAGTGCTGCCGGCTCGCGCGACGTCATTCGAAGCGCCGTACGTCCGCACCCAGTTTGCTCAGGCGTTCGACGAAGCTGTCGTAGCCCCGGTCCACGTGCTCGAGGCCCTGGACAATCGTGCCGCCCTCGGCGACGAGTCCGGCCAGCGTCAGCGCGGCGGCCGCGCGAATGTCGCTGGCGTTGACGGTGGTGCCCACCAAGAAGTCGACGCCGCGAATCATGGCGTGATGGCCCTCGGTGGTGATGCTCGCGCCGAGTTTCACCAGCTCGTCGACGTAACGAAAACGCCCGGCGAAGAGGTTCTCGGTGACCACCGAGTCGCCGTTGGCGACGCTCAACATGGTGGTGATGAGGGGCTTGTAGTCGGTCGCCACCCCGGGATAGGGCAGCGTCGCGACGTCGCAGGCGCGCAGTATCGAGGGGCCGCGCACGCAGATCCCGGCCCCGCTCCCGTCCACGAAGCCGCCCATCGCCTCGATCTTGTGCAGCAACATCTCCATGTGGTCGGCGCGCGCATCGACCACGCGCACCTGACCGCCGGTGATGAGCCCCGCCGCCAAGTACGTCGCGCTGACGACCCGGTCGGTGATCACCTCGTGGCTCGCCGGCCTAAGGCCCGCCACCCCGTCGATGGTCAGTCGCGACGTGCCGAGGCCTTCGATCTTGGCGCCCATGGCGATCAGTTGGCGCCCGAGGTCCTCCACCTCGGGCTCGCGCGCCGCGTTGTCGATCACCGAACGGCCCTTGGCCAGGACACAGGCCATCATCAGATTGTCGGTGGCGGTGTGGCTCGGGTACGCCAACGTCATGCGGGTCGCGCGAAGCCGGGGCCGGTTGATCGTGGCGTGAATGGAGTTGTCATCGTTGTGGAACGTGGCGCCCATGGCCGAGAGCCCGTCGGTATGAAAGTTGATGGGNNTCGTCGCCACCGGGCAGCGCCATGTTGACCTCACCGCAACGAGCGAGCAGCGGACCGAGCACCACGATCGAAGACCGCATCGCTTCAAAGAGATGGGCCGGGGCGACGGGGTGCAGGTCCTTGGCGTCGGGCACGGCGATCGCCAGCTCGTGCGCGTCGGGCTTTCTCACCGTGCAGCCGAGCGCCTCCAACAGTTCGATCATGACGTTCACGTCGGTAATGGCGGGCACGTTGGTCAACTGATGTTCGCCCGAGGCGAGCAAACAGGCGGCCATCTCCTTGAGCACGGCGTTCT
>PLXU01000153.1 GCA_003151555.1 Acidimicrobiaceae bacterium
GTGGTCTTCATGTACCCCTTCGCGGTGGTCTTTCGCCAACTGGGCACCTTCGGCCTCATTGAAATCCTGACTTTTTCGCTGACCGTCTTCGCGGCCCTGCTCTTCTTGGTGTCCGAAGGGGCTTTGTCCTGGGGCCCCGTCCAGCACCTCACCAAGGGCATGCCGTCGCGCACCAGCTCGTCCACCATTGTCCGTATTGGCGCCGAATCAGATCAGGCGGCGTAAGCCGTGGCTTTAGAGGATCTGCAGCACAATTTCTTGACGGGCCAACTAGAAGACCTGGTGCGCTGGGCTCGACGGGCCTCGGTGTGGCCGGCCTCGTTTGGCCTGGCCTGTTGCGCCATTGAGATGATGGCGGCCGGGGCCGCCGACTACGACCTCGCGCGCTACGGCATGGAGGTCTTTCGCAACTCGCCGCGCCAGGCCGACCTCATGATCGTGGCCGGTCGGGTGTCCCAAAAGATGGCCCCCGTGCTGCGCCAGGTGTACGACCAGATGATGGAGCCCAAGTGGGTCATCTCGATGGGCGTGTGCGCGTCGACCGGCGGACTGTTCAACAATTACGCCATCGTCCAGGGGGTCGACCAGATCGTCCCCGTCGACGTCTACGCGCCGGGCTGTCCGCCCAGCCCCGAGACCTTGATGCACGCGATTCTCACCCTGCACGAGCAGATTCGTACCGGTGAGATACTGCAGCGCCGCACGGTAGGTCGCCCCAGCGCGATCGACCCACAGCAGAGCCCCTGGACGCCCGACGTCCCGGTGGCGGTGAGGATGGGCACGCCAAAGTGATCGCCCTTTCCCCCTCGGCCCCCCCAGGCGTTCTTACCAGTGAGGCTCACTGCGCCGATCTGTGCTGCTACCCCACCCGCGAGCAATACTTCTCGCTGATCGAGTCCTTCAAGGCCGACGACTTCGAGATGTGCGTGGACCTGTGCGGCGTGGACTACCTCGAACACCCCGGCCGTTCTCTGCCCCAGGGCGTCGTGCGCACCCGATTCGAAGTGGTCGTCAACCTGCTCAGCCTCTCAAAGAAGCAGCGCGTGCGCGTGCGCGTCCAGGCCGGCGACGGCGAACCGGAAGTTGCATCGTTGTTCACGCTCTATCCCGGCACCGAAGCCATGGAGCGCGAGGCCTTCGACCTCTTCGGGGTGCTCTTCACCGATCACCCCGACCTGACGCGTATCCTGATGCCCGAGGAGTGGGAGGGTCACCCACTGCGTAAGGACTACGGCAGTGGTCGGGTGCCCGTGCAGTTCAAAGAGGCGCCGGGGCCGCGATGAGCGACGACACCGTGCGCACGGTCGAACGAATCGAACTCTTGACCGCCGAGACGTCCGAGGGTCCCCAGGAGCTGCTGACCCGCGACCAGACCAAGTCGTCGGAGATCGGGCGCGAGGTCGGTTCGGTGCTGCGTCTCGACGGTCACAGTTTCGACCCCAACTCGGTTGACTACGAACGCCGCGACGACGAAACGATGATCATCAACATGGGTCCGTCGCACCCGTCGACCCACGGGGTGCTGCGCCTCATGCTCGAGCTCGACGGCGAATTCGTGCTGCGCACCAAGCCGGTCATTGGCTACCTGCACACCGGCATGGAAAAGACCGGCGAGGAACTGAGCTACGTCCAGGGCGCGACCAACGTGACGCGCATGGACTACCTGAGCCCAGTCATCAACGAGCTCTGTTACTCAATGGCGGTGGAGAAACTGCTGGGCATCGAGGTGCCCGAGCGCGCCGTGTGGATCCGCATGATGATGAGCGAGCTCAACCGTATGTCGTCGCACCTGGTGTGGATGGCGACCAACGGCATGGACCTGGGCTCCACCTCGATGATGATCTACGGGCTGCGCGAACGCGAACTGATCCTGGCCTTCTTCGAAAAGACGGCCGGGCTGCGGCTCAACCTCAACTACGTGCGTCCCGGCGGCGTGGCGGCCGACCTGCCCGACGGATGGCAGGACGACGCGCTGGTGATCTGCGACACGATCTTCGAGCGCACCTACGAGTACGACCAGCTGCTCACCGGCCAGCCGATCTTCCGCCAGCGCCTCATCGGCGTGGCGCCGATGACGGCCGAGGAGGCTCTGGCGCTCGGCGTGACCGGACCGTTGCTGCGTTCGACCGGCGTCGCGTGGGACCTGCGACGCACGATGCCCTACCTCGCCTACGACCAGGTGGAGTTCGACGTCATCGTCGGCACGTACGGCGATAACTTCGATCGCTACGCCATTCGCCTCAACGAGATCCGCGAGTCAATTCGCATCGTGCGCCAGTGCATAGACCTGATGCCGAGCGGCGACTACCGCAGCCAGGACCCCAAGGTCACGCCGCCGCCGCGCGCGCGCATCGGCGAGTCAATGGAAGCGTTGATCCACCACTTCAAGCTCTTCACCGAGGGATTCCACGTGCCCGAGGGCGAGGTCTACATGGCCGTCGAGTCACCGCGCGGTGAACTGGGCTGTTACCTCGTCTCGGACGGCGGGCCCAAGCCCTACCGATTGCACACCCGCGCACCGAGCTTCGTCAACCTCCAGGCCGTGCCGTTGCTGATGCGCGGCGGGATGGTCTCGGACGCCATCACCGTCATCTCCACCGTCGACCCCGTGATGGGCGAGGTGGACCGGTGAGTCATTTCCGCTCCGACATCCGCCAGCGCGGCGTGGACCTGGTGGCCCTGTACCCCCAGGCCCGTTCGGCAATGCTGCCGCTGTTGCACTTAGCCCAAGAGCAGGACGGGTACTTGAGCGACGCGGGCATTGCCGAAGTGGCCGAGCTCACCAACACCACCCCGGCCGACGTGCGCGGTACGGCCTCCTTCTACGAGATGTTCCACTTGGAGCCGGTCGGCAAGTACGTCGTGTCGGTCTGCACCAACATCGCCTGCCTGCTCTCGGGCGGCGAAGAGATGCTCGCGCACGCCAGCGCCGCCCTGGGCTGCACGGTGGGCGCCACATCCGACGACGGGCTCTTCACGTTAGAAGAGGCCGAGTGCCTGGCCGACTGCAACTACTCGCCCTGCGTGCAGGTCAATCACCGTTACGTGCGCACCACCACGGCGGCGACCTTCGACGCGATGGTCGGCGAGTTGCGCGCCGGCAAGCTCGACCACGACGTGCCCTCGCACGGCACCCTCGTGCGCGTTCGTCGTAGCGTTGGCCTTCGCGCGTCGCGCCAGGAAGTGGTGGAGCAGCGCGCCGCGGCCCGTGAGGCCCGCGCGTTGCGCGCCGCCCAGGAGGAGAAGTAGTGGCCACGCTCGACGCACCGCTCATCGTGTCGTCGCGCGCGCAGTTCGCGGACTCTTTCACGCTGGCCCGTTACCTCGACACGGGTGGCTACGTTGCCTTGCGCAAGGCGCTCACCATGTTCCCCGAGGCGGTCGCCAGCGAGGTCGACCAGGCCTCACTGCTGGGTCGCGGCGGCGCCGGATTCCCAGCCGGTCGCAAGTGGTCGATGCTGCGCAAGTCGCCCGTCTCGTACTTGGTGGTCAACGGCGACGAGTCCGAGCCGGCGACGTTCAAGGATCACTTCCTCGTCGAGCGCGATCCCCATCAACTGGTCGAGGGCGTCATCATTGCGGCCTACGCGCTGCAGGTGAGCGCGGCCTTCATCTACCTGCGCGGTGAGTTCGCGCTGGGACTGGAACGCGTCCAGCAGGCGCTCAACGACGCCTACGAGATCGGCGCCCTGGGTAGCAAGATCTTCGACACGGATTTCTCCCTCGACATCGTGGTCCACCCCGGCGC
>PLXU01000046.1 GCA_003151555.1 Acidimicrobiaceae bacterium
TGTACGCGCGTTTAACGAAGGATCGAGTCCTGCTCCCCGCAACGGGAAGAAACCGCTCGAAAATCGATCCGAAACTCAGCTGGGCCAAGTTCGCCAGCATTATCATCGCCACAATCTCGGCCGCCGTATGACCAATAGCTTTCTGCGAAGCCAAGTGCGCAGCCACCCCCCAAAAGGCAAGACCGATTACCGCCGAGCCTCCCGCGGAAATCATGAGCGCGACCGCGTTCTGAATCAACTGCCCCGACCGAGGACTATCTCTGGCACCGCGTAACGAGCGTGAAGCGAAGTTTCTCATCCTGCGCGAGCGCCAATGACCGCGCGGATCAATACGCGTGCCGCCACAGGAAAACAATGCTCACCATGCGAAGTACCCGTGGGGCTCGCGCCTCGAATACGTGAGGGATGTTCCACTACGGGGTGGTGCAGAGTACCCGAAAGGGGCGGTCGGGGTGGGCCAAATCGACGATCGACAACCGCTGCGAAGTAGACACCGTCAGACTCTCTAGGGCTGGCGAAGACGAACATATCCACGAATTCATTACAACACAACCTAATGTGAAGGCTTTAGTCTTCGCCGATCGCCATCAAAGAGACTTCGTCAGATTGTCATCATCGAACGAGCGCAACGACCCGACCGTTCGCAACTTTCCCCGCTGGCGCTGCGATTGCTGCGCCCAAGACACTGATTGCGACGTGCTTCACGTGGAGGGCAGCCAGCCTCTGTCTGAGGTACCTCTCCACGATCATGGCACGGGCCCGGCCGAGTGCGAGTTTTCTGCCGCGCGAAGTGAGAGTCGTGCCATAGCCCGTCAACTTCACCTGAGACAGGTGGTTAGACGAGATCCAGTCGGCCAGACTTGAAATTTCAGTCTCGAGGTGCGGGGTAAGGGCCGCCGAGTTTGGCGTAAACGGTTTCACAGTGACAACTAACGACGCGGGAGCAATTGTGGTCGTGGTTTTCGTGACCGTCGTCGTTGTGGTCGTCGGAAACGTCGGCGGTGGCGGCGCCGGCGGCGCCGTGCTCGTGGTTGTCACGGCGGGTGCCGTCGTGCTGTACTCGGCTACCCAGTCAACTTGAGTCGAATCATCTGCGGTGGGACAGGCCCAGCTCGGTGTCGCACTGCACCAGGTCTGTTGTTGGATATCGAGCGTCATCACTTGCTGGGGAACGTCAGCTGCAATATCAATCTCTCCCCAGATCGTGCCGTCCAGAGTGTAGGTAACGGACGTTGGTGTCCAAATTACGCCCCACGTATGCCATTGCGTCATATCCGTGTTCACCTGGTTGTGAATCTGGCTGTTGGCGGCCGACCAGTGCAAGGTCGCCTGCGACGAGGTGGTATTGCCGCCCGTTTCGTCGAAGTCGATCTCTGGCGGCCAGCCAACCTTCGGCCACAGCAGTTCCACTTGCGTCGAACCAGGACCAGTCACTCGTGATCGTACGAAGTAAGCACCGTACAGGCGATCGACACCGCACTGGCATAACCCACCAGTCACCCATTCGTTGTTAAACGCAGGATCTTTAAACGTATTGAGCTGCAGCTGGCCGCCGCCTACGGTGACGTGGTTAATCGCCCACTGTGAGCCAGGATCACCGCTGCCGGGCGTACCGGTGTAGACCGACCAACCCGAGGGAATCGTTGTGCCGGTGAAGTCATTGACGTAACTCAAGTTGTACCCCGTCAGCGCGTTGGCACTGGGCGGAGCGTAGCTCGAAGGTTCGGAGGAATTTGGCGTACCGATGGTTTGCGTTACATCGAGCGTGCCGTGCGACACCTTGTGGGGCACGGCAAGTTTCGAAGTCGAAATCGTAGAGGCACTCGTCGAGCCCGGCGACACCGGAATCACCACAAAGACGAACGTCGCCACAGCAGTCGGCAGTAGCAACCACCGCATCCACCATTGACGCGCGACACCCACTCGCCGGGCACGCTGGAACGGTTCTCTCTTCGCATCCGAAACTCTCCACGACATAACGCAGTCCCCCTTCAAGGTCAATGACAAGCTCCGCTGCGAAAAGCGATGAACGATGCGCCCGCACTCGAATTGCGTTTTCGACAATAGGGCCGCTTACGTCCCCCCATGTTAGTAAGTAGGTTGAGACGAGGAACGTTCCGGCGAAATCCGTGTGCTCGATAATAACGTCGGTGATCAGGGATTTATTGAATGTGAACACGTGAAATTCCAGGTCTTATGAACAGCTCTCATTAATACGTCGATGTAGAGGTCTTTACGCCGCGTCCATGTTCCTGTCGCACGCACGAAATTATGGGAATAATTTCTCTCGTCATGACGTCGCAACGGGGTCTCTATATTTAGTCAGAAGCACCCCTTGATTTAGCGGAGCAAGCGTCGCGGCTCATTCGACTGGGAGCGACCGACTCGAGTCAGCCCGACTCACCGTGGCTATCTCACATGAATTACGAGCCTACGGATCAGGCAAAAACTATTTCGTAGAGTTAGAACTATTAAGCAGCACGCCCTGAATAATTGCGACAACGTCGCCCGCGCGGGCCTCGAGGTCGAACTGCTGGCGAACTCGCTCTTGAGCCGCCTCGCCCATTCGCTTGCGGAGTTCTGGCGCCGCCGCTAGCGTCGCAATCGCGCGGCTCATCCCAGGCTCGTCGCCCATGGGAATAATAATGCCACTGATGTCATTCTCGATCACCTCTTCAACGCCAGCCGCGACGTACGCCACCACAGCGCAGCCCGAACTCATTGCTTCGAGCATGGCGAGGGACATTCCCTCCCTGCTGCCCGCGAAAACCGCGATATCGACGTTCTTGAGCAATCGGTCAAGGTCGTCTCGTGCCGGCAGATGGCGAAATCGCGAATGTAAGAAGGATCTACCCAAAAGGAGAATCTCCTGTTCGTAGCGCGGATCGTTCGACGTCGAACCCACGCAGACCAAACTCACGCTGTCAGCCACATCGGGCGGCAACGCGGACACGGCATGAACAACATCTTCGATTTGTTTGGATTGATCTATTCGCCCAATACATCCCACGATCACTCCGTCTGGAATCGAGGATAGGAGGCTTCGAGTTTCCGGATCGTTCGCGCCAGGTTGAAACCGCACCGTGTCGACACCATTGTGCACCACTCTGGTCTTCTTTTTCCCCGGTCCGGACACGGTTGCGGCCACTCGTGCACTCACGGCAATTGATTGAGAAGCGATGCGCGACGAGAAACTCCTAATTAATGGCGCGCGACTCTCCTCGTGTAATATGAGGATTGAAGAAATGCCCCTCGTGGCACCCGTAAGTGCCACCGTAGGATGATCCCAATTCGAATTGCTGAGAAGCACGTCCGTCTTGTTGTGCTTTACGTAGTGACGCAGGGCGAGCGCGTGACGAACCGCGAGAAAGGCCTTGCGCATATCGTCAAATCTCTTGTGCTCGAGATGGCCCCTTCCAGGAAGTAACAGCACCTCGCCGCCGGTAGATCCCCACCATTCGCCGAGAGCACTTCCTATTTGAGCGGCGATTACCACGTCAAAGTCGGAGGCCTGCAGGAAATCGATCAGTTGCATCGCGTATCGCTGGCCGCCCCACAAGCCGTATCCCGTGTCCACCAAGACCAACCGTTTGCGCTTTTCCTTCGCAAGTTGTTCGGGACTCATGACCTCACTTCTCGCTTCAGTGTGATCATATGCGCGCATGTTCGAACGCACATTTGAAGCAGATAAGAATTGCGACCTCCATGGTGACCGGCTTCAGCATACGCTAGGTCCCTCGATTCATCCGCGACGGATAGCTGGCGCACGCACATTTGAACAGCAATTGTCATCGACCTATCCCGTCAACGCGAGCACGGTGGCCGTACGCCACTGAGCAGTGATTATGTAGCCGTGATTAACAAGCGTCGACTCCAGGGAGGCCTCCCAGCCCACCGGGTAACCAGATACCTCTTCGCCAAACAGCTGCTGGGATTGGCTCAGTATGATCTCGCTCGGTCGGTCGCGAAGAAGACGGAGGCCAACCCTGCGAACCGAAGTTGACGATCTTTGTGCCGGAGTGGTCACGCTCACCGAGCCGATACCACGAAAGCCAACCGGCAGATAACCATTGACGCTCTCAATAGTTTGACCGGGTCGGACATGGTTGTACGCAAAGTTCACTGCATCGAATTCACCCTTTGAGAATGATTCATATGAGTCGTTGCCACCCCGAACAACTGTCGTAGCCAGAGCGAAACCAAGGACGACGACGAAGGCGGCCATTCGCACAGTCGGTTTCGCAAAGCGTGCAAAGCGTCCGAAGGAGAACGCAGGGAGAATAGCCTTGATCGCACCTGTGCGAAGTGGAAATATCGCCGAGGCCGCCAGCAGCCCGGTAAAGGGCAGGCCAAAAAGCACCACGCGCTGCAATCCCTCTCCACCGTAACTCTGCGCAATAAGGACAAGGAATGGCACACCGGCCAGTACTTCGAGTGCGCGCGAATCCGCGGATCGTCTGAGGAATCCCACTCCGGCGAGTAAGAACAAGCCCCCAGTGAGCAGGATCCTGGTCTCGACAATCAACACGTGGCTCAACCCACCTAAGAGTCGACCCGTTACGTTGGACCCGATCGTGCTGGAGACTTGGAACGCTGACCCGAAGATGACATTGAGGTGACCGACCCAATAGTCGCTCGCTCCAAGACTCAGCCACCCGAAAGCTAACACGGTGATCATGAGCACCATCTCGGGTCGACCCAGGCGACGGGTGAGGAGACAGGCACCCAGTGCCAAGATGAGAACGTAGGGCGTGAGTTGGTGACTCATTGATGAAGCCAACATGATGATTCCTATTAGCCCGAGTACCCATAACGTCGCGGCACTAGTCCACGTGCTCGTTGTATCGAGCCCTTCCCACCGCGAGCGCGTCAGGAGATTTCGATTCTGATGGAGGCGTGGCCTCCAAAAGCCAGACTGCGGGCCGTAACTTGCCAATGGTTTAGGTTGCCAACACGCGAACACCGCCGCGATGATGACGAGGAAGAACAAATAGTTCAGTGCCTGGGGTGAGAAATAGTCTTGATAAATCCAGTTCGTGGAGTAGAAGAGCGCGACGCCGAGCCATCCCGCCCGGCGACTGACCCCACTAGAGCGAGCGATTACCAAGAGTGGTGCGAGGTACGACAACTCTATGAACAGCGGAAACCAGCGAAGGAACCCAATTGCGTTCGCTTGCCCGGCAAAAGCCACCAGTACGGCCCCCATCGAGAACCCGCCAGGCCAGGAGAAGCGAGCGTCGTAACCATTCAGTGCGTGTCCGTGCTGGACGATGTACTGAATGAATCCGGCGTGAACCCACGAACTGGTAAGCGAGGCGACCGGCTCGACGGCGCACGGGGTACCGAAAACGAAGAGCACCAGCAGCACAATGAGGATGGTGAGTTGCATCGAACGCAGCGGCGCGCGAAATAATTCAACCGTGAAAGCGGCCGCGACAAGGGCGAGACCCACGAAGAACGGCCATCCCAGAATCGAGACCAGTCCGTACGCATTCATATTAAGAAAATGAGACTCTCGAACAGCGATGACCCAAAAGACAAGCCCCGCGCCACCGAGCGCGACGCCAAGATAATTTCGCAACGATTGAGGTAAATCGTTCAGGTCCCGCCGCACGTTGTTGATCACGTCAACTCACTCAACCAATTGTCGTGAATCGAAAGATGACCACCACGACGAACAGAACAAACACGAGCGCAATCGACCCATCAAGAAGCTTGGTCACCAGAGGGGTCAACTTTACGCCGACGACACCGCCCCACGCTCGAACACACAACAGAATGACGACACTCAGTAGCGCGACGAAAACGACGGGAACGGCGCTTAGAGCAGCGCCACTGGCGAACACAACGTTGCTCACCTCAAGGGACCCTTCGGAGAAAAGAGCGACGTAGCCTGCCACACCAATGAGGGAAGGCACAGAAGGCCAATGGACTCCTGGAGGACTATGGGATGCCAGAGGTTCACCGTCATCATGATCTGCGCAAGAATCATTATCAACGACAGACTCGTCGCAAGTGTGAGTCCGACTTCGAGCGCCGCATTTTTGAGTTTGAGCAACCCGACCACGGACCAACCCGGAATGGCGAGACCAAAAACGAGTCCGCAAAAGAAGCGACCGGGTCCGTGAACGTTCGTCATCGTCATAACGAACGTCGCGATGTCGATGAGCACAAGGACCGTTGAAATGATCGCCCGCCAGTTGGGCGCTACGAGTCGAGTTTGAGGAGACGACAGTGTACGTTGGCACGCACCAAAGAAAACTTCGAGATCTTCGTCGGGAACAATGTCCGGGGAGCAATACACGCCAGGAGTCGCGCCTAGTCGCACGGCCAACTCGACGCTCACGTCCCTTTGACCAAGTCGAAATATCTGAAGGCCAACTGATTCGTTCGCGATGACAATCGCCGCGTCACTTAGCTCGAAGCGAGTCGCGAGAAGTTCGAGAGCTGAATATATGAAACCAAGACCTGACTCACCGGTGGCCATCTCGTTAAGTGCATCTCGAAATTGTGGCGACCGTGGAACCTGGTCCAATGGGGCGTGTGCGATCCCGTTCCCGTCATTGTCTGAACTCATAGACATGTAATTCCACGCCTCACTACCTACTCCTTACACAGTCCTTGACGATTGGGTTTTCGGGGCTGAAGGAGGACCGTTTCAGCCTTCCGTACACTTCCAATTCTAGGTTGACGATTCCGGTGCCTCCGTACCGTGCGTTCAGCGCTTCAATTTGGAACGCGTCACGCTTCTCGCGTACGCCAGCGGTCCGTACGCCATCCCGAGTAAGTGATAAAAGTATGCGCGCCGGGGATAACTCGGTGTTGAACTAGACGATCGCTCGCTGCGCGGTTTATTGAGCAGTCGGAGTCCCCCCGGGATCCGTCGAATCAGCGAGGCGATATGGCGGGGTTCTCGGATAATCAACGCCGTGAACATTGCAGTCAAACCGGTCCCGTAGCCGAACACCTGTCTCAAGAACTCCTTTTCACTGGCCCGGTGACGATGACGCACGAGAGCTCTTGGTTCGAACGCGAGTGTTCCCCCAGACAGCACCTGTTCCATGAATCGAGCGAGGTCCTCGCCGCCTCTCGTCGGTGTACCCGTGCCGAGGTAGGGATTGAACCCACCATTGGCCCTCAGTGCGGAGAGTCGATAAGCCATATTGCATCCGGCGCCAAATCGGCCAGGCGCATAGGGAAACATCTTGTCCACCCCTGACAGGAGATCGGCACTGAAAATCTCCTGCGAGTAGGTCTTAGAGAAACCACCAAAAAATTCCTCGAACCATAACTGGGGTTGCGTGCTGAGTTCCAGCGGTAGCACCAGACCACCGATGCCGTCGACCTCGGGATTCTTGACAAATCTGGTGCCCAATTCACGCAGCCAGCTTGCATCGATCGTCACGTCATCATCGGTAAACGCGACGAATTCGCCCGACGCGAAACTAATCCCATGATTTCGAGCTGACGATGCTCCCCGCTGCGTCTCTTCCAACACGCGGACCTTGTCACCGCCCGGTAATTGTGGAAGCGGGACGCGATCAGTATCGGGGCGATTGTCAACAATGATGATTTCAAAGTCTGGATAGTCGAGAGCGAGAAGTGCCTCTAGACATCGAATTAGTCGGGCGGGATCTTGACAGATCGAGGGCACTATGACAGTGGCCCTTGGAAGTAGCTCATCCGCAATTCTCTCGTGCGGAGGCAAAACAATACGGGCCAAGTCCGCCGTCGCTGACTCCAGGGTTGCCCTCTTCAGTCCATCAACTTCAGCGAACGTTTCCACGACCCCGACCACTTGATCTTCTTTAACCACTTCGAGCCACACGCGTTGACCAGCCACCACGTCGTCGATAGCGACATCCGTCAACCTGTCCAGATCTACTCGGATGATCGGAATGGGAATCCATGGGGCGGCTTTACGCGGGTCGTCTGATCCCTGTGGTTCCGGTTCGGAGCTAGGCACTTTGCGTGACACCGACTAACTGACCCTTCGCTGGAAAGTTTTGAAAAGTGCGGTGTCAGTCTCGGGTGTCTTCAAAGGAGACCCCCTTCGTCACCTTCCCAATGGATGTGGGACCTCGCCTAGCGGCGTAGCCTCGAGCGCAGTCTAGCGACGTCAGAGCGATTGCTCTGTGAGTTTTGCCCGTGACGAACGGCACATCAAAACGATCTCAATGAGCACGCGTAGTCCCTGCGAAATGTCGACTAGTCATTGGCCGTCTCGAGGACCTCGACGAGATGCAGTTCACTCGAAGTCGGACGTAGCCGTCGAGCGAGTTGGCCCCAAGTTTCGGGGCTCGGGAATCGTAACTCCTTGAGACGTAATGCGTGATTGAGCGCCACACTTATTGACGCCGGATAACGCATGTCCGCGAGTAGCCCGCCAACGTAGCCCAGTCCAACCTGGGGCAAGATCGCCGTAGCCATCAACACGGTTGCAATTCCGCTGTCGACGGCAGAAGAGAATGCGCGCGAGTCCGTTGCTGGATCGGCCACGCTCAGCGCCGATGAGTTCGTACAGAGCTCTGCCAGGTCATCGCTTGTTATGTCGTCACCAATGAGGGTGACGTAACTCGGGTAGTGACTACTGGCCACTAATTCAGGTACTGCGCCACCGCTGTAGCGCATCACGAGGGACATTCGGTAGTCCGATATCCACGCTTCCGGAATGGCGTTGAACGCCGCCAAGAGCGACGAAAGCGACTGAACGTTGTCTCTAGGTACGAAGGCCGCAATGTCGTGACCGGGGCCACGACTGCTCTTGCCCTTGAGCGAAAGCGCCGGATGAGATTCAACGACGGGTCCGTGAGAGCGAAACGACGAGGCCAGTGCCGTCGCGTCGGAAATGTCGCCAACGTAGACGCGATTTGCACGGCCAATGATCTCGACGAGCGACGTGACTTGGGTCGGCCCGGACTTGGGGACACTGGCGCAAAGCACGGCCGTCGTCACACCTTTGGCCTTGGCAACCTTAAGGAACTGTTGAATCCAACTGTTATCGATACCGGGCCAGGCATACGCGACTGCCACACTGACGTCCGAACCGATCAGGTCGATGAACGTTTGCGTTCGCCGTCGCGAGTTCTCCGGTGCGTGGAAGCCCACGATGCTATCCAGTGATTGATCGCCATGCCATGCGGCCAGCGATGGTGCCCTATGGAGTCCCGACATGCTGTGCGTCGAAAGATCGACTTCAATGCGAGTGACTCGACCAGTCATCGCGAGAGACCGGACGATCTCCGCAACAATGATGCCCGGAATCGTGAGGTTCGAACCTGGTCCCGCGACTACGACGCGGTCCTTGCGGGGACCGACCTCGACCGCTCGCAAGTCTTCAGTTCGCCACTGCACGATGACTCCTCTTCAACCGTTCGCTCACGATAACCCGGAAAATCCTCAACCCGTCGGATAGTACGCTCAAGTTGCTAACGCCGTGAATTCGACTCGCTTCGTAGCATGGTACCTCCGTCGTCCGCAATCTGGCACGCAGGGCTCGTATTCCGATTAAGGTCTCAACCTCGAACCCATCGGTATCAATATTGAGTGCATCTAGGCAGGTGGCTCGCACCGCGATATAACCGTAAGTGGCGTCCGAGTAAAGCGATCCATAGAGCAGCCAAATGAGATAACAAATACCTCGGTCGCCGAAGCGACGAAACTTCGTAATGTCACTCGAACCGCCGCCCGGCGCGAAGCGACTGCCCTTGACGTAATCGGCGCCGGCCAGAATCGCGTCGCGAAACTTTGCCAGTGCGGCGCCGTCCATTGAGCCATCCGCATCGAGGGCAATCAAGATGTCGCCCCGCGCGGCGTAGAGCCCGGCCCTCATCGCCGCTCCTTTACCCCTCTTCAATTCGCGGATGATTCGCACGTCGGGACGAAGAACCTTGGCGATTCGCTGAGTATCGTCGTCAGATCGACCGTCCACCAGGATGACTTCGTTCACCCAACCAGGAATTGTGTTGAGAACGTAAGGAAGATTTCCGGCTTCGTTGAGCGTGGGAATTATGACCGAAACAGTCACACCACTCGGGGAATCGCGCTCCCACGAGTCGCCGCTCTCCGCGGGCATCAGCCGGACAGGTGGATGAAACACTCCACAGCTCCTATTCAGCCCTTGCATTCTAAAGCATGACATGAAAGGTGTGCGTTGTCAACCCTGTGGGTAGAAATAGGGAANNTCTTCGAGTGTCGATCCGGTTTTACAGCACTATTCGAGGGAATTCTCATGGTCCGAATATTGAGGTTCTCCGCACCTAGAGCTTGATTGTCGTGTGCGTAATCTGGCAATAATCGGTGAGTCTTCTTTAGCGACGACCCTGCTCGCTGCTTCGGTCGAAATTAAAGACCCGCGCCTAGGCCAGCCAGGAGTTCTCGAGCGCCGATGGCCGTGGACCGAATGCTGGGCCAAGACCCCCTAGTGAGAATCAGTTCGAGGTGTAGTCCGCCACCCAATCGACCTGCATTGAGTCGGGTGCCGTGGGGCAGGCGTAGCCCGAGCCGCACCATGTCTGCTGCTGGAGGGTTAGCCACATTGGTTGCTGAGGAACTTCTGAGGCGTTCGTGAAGCTGCCCCATGCGTGCCCGTCAACGGTGTACGTGATCGAGGTTGGAGTCCACACGACTCCCCACGTGTGCCACTGAGTCATGTCGATGGTGAGACTCACCTGTGATTGACTCCGAGAATTGCCACTCACGGCCCAGATATTCGTAGCGGTTGTGGATGTCGCCTGTCCTCCGGTCTCGTTGAAGTCGATCTCGGGCGGCCACCCTACGGTGGGCCAGAGTAGTTCCACCTGGGTCGACCCCGGAGCGGTCACACGTGAGCGGACGAACCAGGCACCGTAGGTCTGGGAATGCCCGCACTGGCACACGCCTCCGTTGAGCAGTGGGGCTAGAGACGTATTGAGTTGGAGCATCCCGCCGCTCACGGCCACTTGACTCGCGGCCCACTGCGAGCCGGCGTCTCCACCGGCGACCCCCGTATATACGCTCCATCCCGAAGGGAGTGAAGTTCCGGTGAAGTCAGTGACGTAACTCTGCGTGTAGCCGGAGAGCGCGCTGGCCGACGGTGGGGCGTAACCGGAAGGTTCCGACCCGTCGGGCGTTCCCACAGGAAACGACGTCAGCGGTCCCGAATGTGGCGCCGAGGTCGTGGTGGTCGTTTGTGCGGGCGCCGAAGTCGTAGTGGTCGTTTGTGCGGGCGCCGAGGTCGTAGTGGTCGTTTGACCGGGCGTCGAGACGGACGTGGGGTTCGTAGGCGCGTGCGTCGTGGTGGTCGTCGGCGACGGTCCAAACGTTGCGAGACGCGTGGGTGGCTTGGTGGTGACCTTCTTCTTCTTAGAAGAGCTGCTCCGATTCCGGTGCGAACGTCCGACAGATGAATCAGCGTGCCTGTGGGTTCGAGTGGTGCGAGTGGTGGTACGAGGCGCTGACGTGGTCGACGAAAGTTGAGACCTGATCTCGCCGCCGGAAAGTTGGTTGGTCGCCGTCGCGGCTGGCGCGGTCACGTGGTAGGACACCACTGTCCCCGCTGTGGTGACCGAGGGGGTCGACGCCGATGCGTCCAGACTGACCATTGCCAAGAGGGTGCACGACGTAACAACGAGCGTCACAAGCTTGGGAATTCGGTACGTGGCTGGACTCTGGAAAAGTTGATTTATTTTGCCCTTGTTCATGCTTCAAAATTCGCAGACGCGAAACTAAACGCCGTCTACTGAAACTCAATAAATGCACAATTTGATCGTTGACCGCCAATTTCATTGCGTTTTGCGTGCGGCCGCAATATTCCTAAACAGTTCTCGCTCCTACTTACGTAAGCACAAATGTCGAAAACTTCGACTAAATATCCAAATCGGTCGGCACGACTAAAGCGACAAGACGCCTCGTTTCGACACGCCCGTCAACGATCAGAGAAAGGTCGAAACGAAAGGCCGATTTCGATTGCCACGTCTCGACCTGGAACGAAAGCGGCCGGTCGCACCAGTCCGAGTAGGGAGTCCGAACGAACCGGAAGTCGGACGTTCAGTTTTTCAGCCACTCGCAGGAGTGCGAGGACGACGGACCACGGCACCACCACAGTCCCGGCCGAATTGTTGGTTTCCGCGGCCAAGGTCAGCATGATCTCTTTGAACGATGTCGGCGACTCGTTGGCCAGACCTATCACCGTTGAGGGCACCGCTTTTGCCACGACGAGTGTTGACATTGCCGCAAGAAAATCGTCGATATGAAGCGTGAATTGCTGCGCGCCACGAAACACCGGGATTAACGGAAGACGCGAAAGCTTCGACAAGGTCTGCGCCATGCCTCCCGACTGCGCGCCGTACACCAGGCCGGGACGAACGACGAGTTGATTCGCCTCCAGGACGGACCGCTCCACCGCCAATTTCATGAGACCGTAATCCTGCTTGGTTCCAAAGTACGCCGACATTGATGAGACGAAGATCACGCGCTTCACTCCGGCGTTCATGGCCGACTCGAGCACACGCTTGGAACCTGCGACGTTGAGCTCCCAGGCCCGGCGCGGGTCTGTCTCGACGAGGTCCCACGCCGCGTGAATGAGGCACGAGACTCCGTCGAATGCTCGACCTTCCACTGGTTGGCTAAGGTCGAGTTGTCGCACGCTCCGCGTGCTCACGTCATCGAGAGCCGTGCGCCGGTATTCAACCACGTCCAATGACTTCGCCCGCAGTGCCGCGACGAGTGAACTGCCAAGGTATCCCGTGGCGCCGGTGACGCCAATCAATGGTGCCGGACGCTTAGCCACGCACGCCCTCGGCGACGGACCTGGCAATGCGATGCGCGTTGGCCATGATCGACAACGTGAAGGTCGTCGCCGGCACCGTCGGAAACACGGACGCGTCCACGAGATGAATGCTCTGCCACGGCCGTACCCGCCCCAGGACATCCGACTCCAGGCCGTCCTCAGGAGCGCGAGCGTGAGGGAAGCTGCCACCAAAGTGATAGCTCTTCGTCGGGGCCGATAGCGCGATCTGCGACACGACTGGCATCGCGCCTAGGTACGGCGCCGCCATGACGAGACGTTTGATCACCGCCCGCAACATTGGCTTCGTACGTTCTTGCCCCGCGACCGATGCCGTCAACTTCATGCTCGCCAGCTCTCCCGCGGCCTGCGGTGGCGTAAGAAGTACGTCAAATCCCGGGGACCACCACGACGGCAAGTAGCCCAAACCAACGGTGGTTCGTTTTAGTACCGCCGACTTCACACCGTGCAGCGTCTCGGGCTGCAAGAAACTCGGAATCGCTTCATCCATCGCCTCGTTGTAGGGATAACCGTGGATTTGAACCACGTCATGGCCCGTCTCGTCAAAGGGAAGAATCAAATTAAATTGGTTGAGCGTGAACGTACCCTCTTGCGTCAACTGTTGGATGCCATGCGGCGACAGAAACGGTACAACGAACTGTGCGGACTCGCGCATATGAATTCGCCTAGACCAATCGCCCAATGACTGTGCGACCAGTCGCGTCGTACCCATGGCACCGCACGCGACCAAGATCTTGTCCGCCGTGAAGGTCTCAACTCGACCCGAACTCAGCGACCGAGCCTCCACGAAAGGTTGAGCCTCGTTTTCCCCGAGTTTCAGTGCGACGTAGCCGCCCACGTACTCAATACGTCCACTCTTTGCTAGTTCATCCAAAGTATGCGACGCCGAGTACACCAGCGAGTACGGACATCCGGTCATGCAAAGTCCGCACGATACGCACGCGGCGCCTTGCAGGGCGAGACGGGCCTTGCCGACAAGGACACCGTGACGGCGGACCTGTATCCGGTTGCGCTCGTAATTGCGCAGGATCCGATCGGGGCCTTCGCTAAGCGGGGGCAGGGCATCGGCCGCGCCCCAGAGCGGGAAGTACTCCGCGAGATCGTCGACCTCGGCCGAATAGGGAATTGCACTGAGGATCGCGCGGTAGTCGGGCTCCAGTTCACGTCGACTGAAGGGCCAATCATTAAAAGTGGCCTCACTAAACACCATCGTTTGGGCACCCCACGTATTGCTGAATCCCCCATACGCACCGGAAATGACGTGCGAATTCAGATCTCCATCACCGCTCACACCTTCGAGTTGTCCAAAATCGCGAAAGGGAAAGTCCGAACCGAAGATTCTCTTCTCCGGCAGACGGTGGTGCTTCGACGCAATCGCGGTTTGACTGATTGTCCTCAGGTCCGCTTTCTCCCACGCCTGGGGCTCGCTGTGCGACATGCGAAGCCGGGCGACTTCGTTTTCGTCTTCTAACCGGCCACCAACGTCCAGGACCTGGACCTTGATGTCCGAAGTCTTGGACAACGCGAGGGCTGCTCCGGCCGCCGCGGGCCCAGCACCCACAATCAGAACGTGCATGGCCAAGTTACCTTTGCCCCGACTCGGCGCAGTTCACTGTAAGCGTCCCACAAACGCGCCGGCGCCACCGAGGGCGAGGGCCGAAAGAAGCGCCGCGTATCTGACCGGCGCGTACTGGTCGCCGCGTAGTAGTTCTCTTGTCTCCTTTACCAGAGCGCGCGACAGTGACCGTCGAGCGAAGCGTAGTTCCGCGCGTAAATTCGACGCCTGATCCATGTCGCGAAATGCCTTGACCTTCCCCTTGTTCACGTAGAAGCAGCGACGCCAGAAGTAACTCCAGGTCAGGCGGGCCTTGGGGACAAAGTGATGAACGACGGCTTCGGGCTCGTACACAACCGCGGCCGCGCCGTACGCGTGAATGGTCCGGTGACTGAGATCCATGTCGTCGTGGTTGTCCGATTGAAAACCGCCCCACGACAGCAACGCCTCGCGTCGGATCGACATATTGGCGCCGATCACGTGATCGATCGGCCCGCGGCGCTCCGGCAAACCTCGGTAAGCACAGCCGAAGATCCAATTGCACTCGAAGGGAAGCCATCGCGGCCGTGCGATTTCGTACGACGCTATCGGAGCTCCACCCACCACTACCACATTGGAATCTTCATACGCCGCCGTCAGGCAGCGCAACCATGAAGTGGTGGCGAAGGCATCGTCATCAAGGAACGCCAACACGTCGCCCGAAGCGATCTGCGCGGCCGACGTGCGAGCACCGCCCAAGCGAGTTTCGTATTTGTTTTCGATCACGGTGAATTTCCACGGGGCGTGCCCCAATGTCAGCGGTAGCTCAATCGCGCACCTCCGGTACATCTCGTTATTGTGGTCGATGCACAGGATCACCTCGATGGGTGGCATGTCTTGTTGGGTCACCGACACGAGTGCCTTGTTTAGTAACTCCCAGCGTTCAAGGGTGTACGCGCAAATGATCACGCTCACTCGCGGTGAGATCAGGCTTTCGTTCATCGGTAGTTGGTCGTCGGGCGAACTAACGCTCATTGGGAAGTCCTTCGATTCAAAAATAGTGGCTGGCACGTACAACGCTACGTCCGGATTGAGCCGCCGAGGCCCCAATGCGGTTGCGTCCGTTGCTGCCACGTAACTGCCGCGTGGCCAGGCACCTTCGTCGGGGCGTCAACGTGAATGAATCCTTTCGAGGCATTATTCGGCGATGCGCCAGAAAAGTCTAGAGGCTCAGTCCACAAAACAAAGCTTGACGGCCAGGCTCACGCGATCTTGGTCACCGGCTCGAACTCCCCCGGAACAAGTTTCTCTAGACCCGACGGGAAGCTCAGGCGCTGCGCCAATTCGAGCCACGCTTCCGGGCTGGGAAATCGAAGGTCCACGAGTCGCAACGCGTGTGAAAGCGCCACGTTGATCGACGCCGGCCGATCGTGGTCGGCCAGCAGTCCCCCGACGTAGCCTCGACCGACCTTGGGCAGCAGGGGGGTGGCGAGCACCACCGTGGCGACACCACTGTTGACCGCGCTCAAGAAGGCACGCGAGTCCAAGGCGGGATCGGCCACAATGAGTGCCGACGAGGCAGCGCACAACTGCTCTAAACCGAGGCTCGAAATATCTCTGCCCACCAGCTCGACGAATTCAGTGTGATAACTTCGCTCGACGATCTCGGGAACGACTCGATCGCTGTAACGCATCACGATTTGGAGGCGAAGGTTCGTTATAAACGCCTCAGGAATTCCGTCGAATGCCGCGAGCAGGGTGGACAACATGGCCGCGTTGTCCTTCGGGAGAAAGGCCGTTATCTGGTTCAACACTTTTCGGTCGTTTCGCCCTCCCAATGACAACGCGCGATGTACCTGCACATCCGGACCGGAGGAACCGAAGTACGAAGAAAATTCATGAGCGTCATTCGCATCACCAACAATGACGACGTCCGCCTGATAGACGGTGTCGACGAGCGAGAGCAGCTTGGCCCGGCTCGAATTCGGACGGCTCTGGCACACGACGACCGTTGAGGTTCCTAACATTCGCGCCACCTGAAGATACTGCTTGATCCAGCCGTTATCGATGCCCGGCCAGGCGTAGGCCACCGCCGTTCGCGTCTCGGTGCCAATCCACTCGCGGAAGGCCTGCGCACGAACGCGCGGGTTATTTGGCGTGCGCAGTCGAAGCATTTTTGAATTCTTCGTCTCATCGTGCGCGGCCGCTAACGATGGTGCGCGATGGAGCCCGGCCATGTAGTCAGTACCGAGGTCAACTTCAATTCGAGTCACGGGGACCGACTGCGCGAGGGCCTGCACGATCTGAGACACGATGATGCCGGGGATCGTCAGCGACAAACCGGGCCCCGCCACGACGACGGCCGTGCGGCTCTCTTTCGCCTTTATGGCGTCAGCACCCTCTCGGTCTTCAGGCCGTTGGAACACGGTACCTCCGCAATCTTTCGCGAACAATGGTGCGAAAAATTCGTAATCCATCCCGCACTGCGTGCAGGTTGGAAGCGCCGTGAATTCGGTGTGCCTCGAAGCAAGGTATCTCGACCGTTCGAAGTCCGGCCCGGTGAACTCGGATATTTATCAGGGTCTCGACCTCGAAACCGTCGGTATCGATATCAATCCAGTCCAAACGATCGGCCCACACCCCTATATAGCCGTACGTCGCGTCGGTGCAACGCGCACCGAACAGCAAACGAATGAGCAGACAGATACCCCCGTCGCCCATGCGACGAAAGTTGGTGATGTCGGCGGAGCCTCCGCCCGCGCAGAACCGACTGCCTTTGGCGAAGTCCGCACCCGCCAGCAACGCGTCCCGGAACGCCCCAATTTCAGCACCGTCCATCGAACCGTCGGCGTCCAGGGCGATCAGAATGTCTCCCTTCGCCGCGTGGAGTCCGGCTCGCATCGCGGCCCCTTTTCCGGGCTGCTTTTGGTGAACTATGCGCACGTCGGGCCACAACGCCCGAGCGACTCGTTCCGTGTCGTCGTTCGAACGGCCATCCACAATGATGATCTCGTCCACCCAACGAGGGATTGTATTAAGAACGTAAGGGAGGTTCCCGGCTTCGTTGAGGGTCGGGATAATGACCGAAACCGTGGCTAATGCACCGTCTGAGTTTCGGCCAAAAGCGTCAGTCACGTGTTCGGCCGGCGTCCGAGGGTTGTTTGCCCACACCCATTTTCTCCTCACCAGCCCTTGCGCCCCCAAGAATTGCAGGGATGGTTGGCCTTGTCAACCCCAGGAACAAGGCGAAACGACCCTTGGCCCAAGATTTTCCATATTATTTTTGACCCTTAATTGACTGCAAAAACTGGCTCTAGATGAGGCTCCCAGACATCGCATATGTGTCCTCGCGCAACGAACTAGTGGGCGTACTCGCGAAGTCTCCGATTACGTAAATAAATTGTCCACTCGATGATCACAGCGAGCAAATCTCGGCGCCGAACCAAACTGCTATCGCGCTTGACGACGCCAGCGCTCAAGGTCGGTCCAGTGTCCACCCCCCGTCGAGCGACAAGTGAAAACAGAAGCCGTCGACCCCCTCTAGGGTGAGTAAGGTATCTAGGTAACGGAATACTTAATTCCAGGACTTTCATAATTCTCTATGGGCCCTTTCTCCACACACTCTCCTTCTCACGCTGCGCCCTCTGGCGCGCGTTCAATGGGCTTCAAATCCGGCGCCACAGCGTTCGCGGTGATTGCGCTTCTCAGCACCTTGCTAATCATTGCCCCCGCGGGCCGTGGTTCGGCCACCACCACGACATTTACCGTCTTTCGACCGGTCCCGAATCCGCAGTACCCCATTGGCACTTCAGATAGCTCCGAGCCTTCCGGTGAAGCGCCGCCAGCGCCAACTGCGCTGGCCGGATACACGCAAAGCTACGTCAGCGACTTCACGGGGTCGACGCTGCCCGCTGGATGGGACATCTACACCGGAATTCCCGGTGGCGATCCTGGCGGTCACTTCGGTGGATCACACGTAGTGGTGTCCGGCGGTCTTCTTTATCTGAACACCTTTCGAGATGCGGCGTGGAATAACCAATTTGTCACTGGTGGCCTGTGTCAATGCGGGCTCACCAAGATCTTCGGCGCGTATTTTGTGCGCTCTCGGTTGACTGGTCGCGGACCCAATGAGGTTGATTTACTCTGGCCCGCCGCGAATGTATGGCCACCCGAAATTGATTTCAGCGAAACGGGGGATTCGGTTAGTTCAACGACCGGCACCGTCCACTACGGAGCCGCCAACACCATGGACCATCGCAAAGTGATGATCAAAATGACGCAGTGGCACACCTTCGGAGTTATTTGGACGCCTTCGTCACTAACATTCGTCGTCGATGGCCAAGTGTGGGCACGGGACAATGTCACCTCGCACATCCCAAAGCAACCAATGACTCTCGACCTACAGCAGGTAGCGAAATGCACAGCGGGCACGCAGTGTCCTGCCGGCCCGGTGTCGATGCAGGTCGACTGGGTCGCGGAGTACAGCGCCAACTAACGAGAGCTCACCGAGTGAATGACGCCCCATCCGTGACTGATCACTTCGAATCAGTCTGAAGGGGCTACCGAAAATTTTTCGCGAACGTGGCGTTCAAGTATGTCCACGGCTCGGTCTCGTCCGACGTCACTAAGGAAGTCGTGATCCATGCCAGAAATGACCTCGACACGAAAGTGCTCCGACGACACCAGTCGACGGGCATCGATCGTACCGATGATCGGCATCCACGGAAAGGGCGAGAAATCCCCGGGGCTCGCGAGCAGGAGCATCTCCGTCTCATTTCTGGCCAGCGTCTTTCGCACTTTTGGCGACGTGGCCGTCGAAAGGACCAGCCGCGACACCTGGCGCACCATTTGGCCTACCCAGCGATGACGTTTGAGAAGGGTCTCGCAGCGCTGCATGAATGAACGAATGGATGGTCGATCAGATTTGTCCAAGCGATCAGCAGTTCGAAGGAGTCCCGTGCCCACTTGAGGATTGATTATGCACACACCACGGGATTTGAATTCCAGGGCCGCCCCGAGCGCTAGTTGGGCGCCAGAGCACAGACCGATCAGGACCGAGTCGGACGAATCAGTTGGACTGAGTGCATTGACGGCGTCATGGATGTCGTCGGGCCGGGTCTTGTCGAACGCCGGCGGATTCGGTTGACCGGGCAACCAGGGGCTCTCGCCCAACTCGCGCAAGTCGAATCGAGCACAGCGCAGTCCAACACCGGCCCAGCGACGCGAAAGTTCGACCCAGAGCCTCGAGGGTCCGACGTGATCCTCGTTGATTCCACTGACCATTACGATGAGCGGTCCCCTGACTTCGCCCACCGGTTCACTGAGAACGCCAAAGAGTTTGTGAGGGCCCAATTGAACGAAACGCTCGCGAACCGGATAGGCGTTCGGCGCCATTACAACAACCTTGTCGGGCGCGCGTGACTCGACTTGATAGGGCGTGGCGAGAGACTCCGGGACCGTTAGCCACTCTCGAATCCGAGCAATGGTCGACGTTGGCTGCACCGACGAGGGAAGCTCCGTCTCGAGCAGCGGTCCCTGATCAGACGTTGTTTCCCACTCGACCTGCTCGAACCAGCGCGTTCGGAACTTGCTCGAAATCACTCGATCGTCGCGCACCACCATGAGCACGCGTTGCGCCAACGGCCCGAGCGTCGGAGCGAACAAATTAACCGCACTCATCCGCGTAGCCGCGTCATCGGAGTAGACGTACTCCAGCATCTTGACCGGCACGCTAGATGCTGGCGCCTCAATTTCTCGGCCGAATCCTCCGAGGGCACTGGACTCTCGCAAGTATGTGCGCCCCGATTCGCAGGGATCCCACATGACGGCCGACGCCAGTTCTAAGTCGTATTCAGCCGCAGCCGCCCCGATAATTGTGGCGCCCATTCGCATCCCGACGGCCGACACCGACGACAAGCCGAGCGAGCGCAGCAGTGCGGTTGCCTGATTGACCCCTTCGGACCAGGCGCAATCGAACCCGTCGTCTTCAAATGTTCCGCTTGAGTTGCCCGTGGCGAAGTGGTCGAAACGTAGCGTCACGTATCCATCCATGGCCAGCAGGATCGCGAGACTTCGAAGGCAGCGTCGAGCCAGGCGTGCCTCTCGACCAATCGGCGGCGAGAGCAGCACGCCACCGAGCGACGTCCCCGTCAACGGTGAGGTCAGGCGGCCGAACAACGGTCGTTCGGCCGTGCCAAACCAAAGACTCTCTTCGTGGACCTGATTTTCGCTCGTCGACATTGTCAACGTATTTCTTCGCGAGTGTTTGCTTTGCCGGCACCCAACCCACGCCGCGAGTTCATAGGCACGGTCCCAAATGTACGGCTACGTTCGGTCGTTTGACATCGAACACGGTGCCCGCGGGCGCATTCTTGCGTGCCTAGGAGGACAATCTCGCACCGCTCAAAGGACTGCATTTGTGCAAGGTTACTGCTCGCCTCCTCGCGACCAAAGGAGCCCGGCGCATTGCGTCAGCCGCCGTCGAGCTCAAATGAGAGTGCACACATCGAACGCGGTCACGCGGTGACACTCGTGAGCGCCGTGCGACCCCGCGGTATCTTGGCCCGGTTGCACGGTCATCGTGTTGGCAAAATCCACGCAGCGAGGCGTCGAAAGTCCCACTAGACAGTGGTTTGAGCAATGTGTTGCGCGTACGTTCGTATTCGCCCGCCGTCGAGCTAGTTGGATTGGTGAGCGACCCAGGCGTCGGCCACGATGACCTCCAGATCAGAATGCCCGAGCTTCCAACCGAGTACGTCACGAGCCATTTCATTGCTGGCGATGGCAGCGGCCGGATCTCCGGGTCGCCGCTCCCCAAAGCGCACGTCGAGGTCCTGGCCCGTGACTCGGCGAACGGTCTCGACGACTTGGCGATTTGACGATCCCACACCGGTGCCCAGATTGATGGTCAGTTCGGAGTGGGTTTCCAGGGCCGTTATCGCCAGGGCGTGAGCCTCGGCGAGATCGCTGACGTGGATGTAGTCGCGAATGCACGTCCCATCCGGCGTTGGATAGTCATCACCGTAGATGTCGAGGTGGTCTCGGCGCCCAAGGGCGACGTCTAAAGCGATGGGGATCAAATGGATTTCGGGCTGGTGACGTTCGGGATGCGCCAGGGTCCCGCCGGCGGCATTGAAGTAACGAAGCGAGGCCGAGCGCATGCGACCGCACCGCGCCATCCACGACAGGGCCTCTTCAATCATTCGCTTGGACTGGCCGTAAGGACTGTGGGGCTGGGTAGGTCGCTCTTCGTCGATCGGCATGACGGATTGGTCGCCGTAGACCGCGCAGGAAGACGAGAAGACGAAACGTTCCACCCCAGACGTAACCAACGCATTAAGAAGCCGCAAGCTCGATCCCACGTTATTCGCGAAGAAGACCTCGGGAAACTTCATGGACTCCGCCGGCTCGATGCGGGCCGCGAAGTGGACGCACGCGTCAAAACCTCCGAGGGATTGCACGAGTACTTCGTCACCGCAGTCGCCCTCGACGAAGGTCGCCCCGGTCGGCACGTTGTCGGCCCGACCGGTGACCAAGTTGTCGAGCGCCACGACTTCGTGGCCCTTGGCGAGCAGGAGTTCGGCAGTGGTCGAACCAATGAAGCCGGCCGCCCCGGTAACGAGAATTCTCACAGTGACTCCGCGGCGTGATCGGCGAGGGAATTAATCACTAACCCGCGGACCCGTTTTGGTTCGCTGGTCGTCGGGCGAGCGTGGGGCTGTCAATGGTTGCCCAATTTTTACGATGACTACGGTGCATTCGCATATGGGCCGAGTCTATTGAGGCGCCTCGAATGAGGCTTCGGTTATCTATTCGCGCCGGGCGCGCAGGCACGTCGATTGCGATTATCCGCGAACAGCACCGTATGGCCTGTGCACCACGTATTTTCGTATTGCCCGACGAGTGCTTCGCACTCAGGATCCCGCGGAAAGCTCCTGTGCCCAGGTGAACGTCATGGCGGGGGGGGCGCCCTTGGGCAGTTCAATGAGATCGACGAATGACGATGACCCACTCACGACGGCGTAGCCCGTACCCATTTCACAGTTCTGACAAGTCAAACCAACTCCGGGATTAAAAGGGGCGTCCGATCCAAGCAGTTCATCGCGGTGCGCCCAGCATCCCGGCGCCGATGGCGAGGTGCAGGCAATGTTAGAAGTGGCTGCGGCGCTACCGCCCCAGCCGTCGTCATACATCCAGACGTAGTCAGCGGCGAGCACGCTGAAGCCACCGGCCCAGGCCCCTCCCATTCCGGGTACTCCCTGCGCGTCATTGCCGATTAGGAATCCGGCGGCCACCGAGGGGTCGGCGTTCGACTGCGCCGCACGCTGCGCGTTGGCGCTTAGCGCCGCATTAATGCCCAGGTAGGGCGGCAGTCCACGGGCGATTCGTTCCAGGTTGGCGACCACGAAGAGTTGCTGGGTCGTGCTCAATAAGTACCAGTTCGACGGCAGCACCATCGACGACAAATTCTCGTCCGCGCGCGCAACGTTAATGGCCTGGAGGATGTACGTCGTGCAGCCCTGGTCGTTGGCGAAGGACGGCCACTTCAACGCTGTCGTCACGCAGGGGTTGGCGCAGGTCCAACTGCCGGCTGCGCTCGTGCACTGGCCCGAGCTCAGAAAATTCGGGCTGGGGTTGATGTTGGCCGAGGGATTGGTGATTCGAAAGGTAGCGGGAGGGATCGGTGTCGTCGTCGTGGTGGTGGGCGCGACGGTCGTCGTCGTCGTGGGTGCGGGTGTCGTGTTCGCCGGGGGCGCCAGTGTCGTGGTGGGCGGAGCCAACGTCGTTGGCGTGGACGACGGCTGCGTATTTCGCGAGGCAGTGCTCGAAATGGGTGACTTAGGCGTTGAGACGTGCGCCACGAGGTCCGAACCACCAGTGCGTCGCGACGTCATCGTGGCAAACAGGCGAATGTTGCCCTTGATCGTCGAATTCGTCGTCGTGCCAGTGGCCGTCGTCAACGCCACGGAAGAGTTGTCCCGCACCGTCAGAAACGTCGTCCCGGGCGACGTGGCCGAAACCGGCAGCTCCGCGACCACCATGGAAAAGACGCTGAGGGACATGGCCAACGTGCCCATCAGGACGAGACGCCGTGACCGCGAAGGGGGCACCACGCCCGAGGGCAGGTGGCGCCGCAAGGCCTTCAAAAAGCGGTCGGAGCGAGGGCTTTCTGTATGCCCTTGCAGGTATTTCATGCCTTAAATGCTCGCCGGACCACATCACCTGGCCCCCTACAAGAACCCAACACCGGCCCAATTTCATGAGCTAGATCACGCTAGTTAGCGAGTGCGACCCGCCGGACGCGACTCTTTGCACCCACGAAAGGTTGCCCCCGCGGTGCGAGCGCCTAGGACGTGACGAGTTTGGTGAAGACCACTAGATTCGACAGGTAGTGGTGAGTGCCGGAATCAAAGACACCGCCGCAGGTCACCAATTGCAGCGCACTGTACGAACGAGACCCGTACACCAGGCGGTTCGGGAAGTTCTTCTTGAGGTACATGCGCAGCCCGATCACGCGAAAATGCACCGTCCGACCATCGAGCAACGTGACCGACACCAGGTTGCCGGGCCGTAATTTCGACAATTGGTAGAACGCGGCCGGACCCTTGACTGAATCCACGTGACCCAGGATGACGGCGGAGCCTTTCTGGCCCGGCGACGGACCCAGCTTGTACCAACCCGGCACGGACCAACTCTTGGGCACCTGCACGGTGCCGTTCTTGTTGAGACCGAGTTCGCTCAACTTCTCCGAGAGTCCGATGATCGGGATCGCGAGATGGATCGGCCTCGACCTGGACACCTCGCGCTTGGCGCGCGTTATGGGCTCCGACGGTCGATTCGAACTTGACGGTGCGCCGGGCGAGGCAGCGAGCAAGATTACGCTCGACCTCGCTGGTGAAGAAGAGAACGGTGACGCGACCACCACGCGGCGAGGGGCATGGCCCGACGGCGACGTGCGGCCAATGGGGCCGGGAATGCTCGGGCCCACCCGGGGGCCGTGCAGACCTAAAAGTATGAGCAAAATGCCAATCACGACCAGCACAATCGACGCGATCCACCACCACGCGGTGATTCGTCGTCGCTCGCGGGTTGACGCCACGCCGGTCAACTTACTGGGCGCTAACTCCACGCCGAGCTAGACGCGGCGGCGACGTCGGATCATGAAGACCATCAGCACCAGCCCGGCCACGACCGACGATCCGCCGGCGCCCAGGAGCCCACTGTTGTACACCACCTTCGCGGAACCGCCCAGTCCCGTCGGCGGAGCCGACGAGGGGATCTTGGTCGGCGGAATCGTCGAGGGACTCGAAGGTATCGTCGTGGTGACCGTAGCGCTGGCCGTAATGGTCGCCGTGGCGACTCCCGACGTCTGAGCACCATTGGTCGCGGTAGCAGAGTTGGTCACCGTGCCCGAGCTCAAATCACCGGCGGTAATCGTGTACGTATTGGTGCAGGTAATCGATGCACCCACGGCCAGGGTCTGCGCGGCGCCGCAATCAAGGGCCGCGCCTCCATTGATCTTGTTGTCGCTCACTGTGTACTGGACCGACCCGAGGCTCACGTCGCCCGTGTTGGTGATCACGTAGGTGTAGGTGACCACTTGGCCAACGCTGTCGTAGGTACTCGGCAAAGGGGTCTTCACCAGGGAGATCGCGGGGTGCGTGACCGCGGGCGGCGAAGAAGGCACGTTCGCCGTCGTCTGGTACGGCACGGTCAACGTCTGGCTGGCGGTCACGTTCGCTCCGGTGGGCGGCGTGCCGGTCGCGGTGCCGGTGTTGGTGATCAAGGCGGTGGTCACGTCGCCGGCAGTAGTCGTGTAGGTGGCCGTGCAGGTTTCATTTGCGCCCGCGATTAGTGACGTCGCCGGGCAGACTATTGCCGAGAGACCGGCCATCGGGTCCGTGACGGTAACCGGGTCCAACGTCACGGTGCCGGTGTTGGTCACCTTGTAGCTGTAGGTCACGGGTGTGCCGGACACGGAGAAACTAGAAATATTGGCGGTCTTGACGATGGCGATCGACGGCGCCGGTGACGCCGGAATTTTTAAGCAGTTGCTGGCGGTCACGTTCGGTCCGCTAGGCGGCGTGCCGGTCGCGGTGCCGATGTTCGAGATTGAACCGGCATTGAGGTCTGCCAATGTTGTCGTGTACGTCGCGGTGCAGGTCTCGCTGGCCCAGGCAGCGAGCGACGTCGCCGGGCACGTGATCGACGACAGACCGACCATCGGATCTGAGACGGTGACCGGGTCTAACTTCACGGTTCCAGTGTTAGTGACCGTGTAACTGTAGGTGACTACGGTGCCAGACGCCGAGAAGCTAGAAATGTTGGCGGTCTTGACGAGTGTGATCGAAGCCGGGCACGTCCCGGCCGAAGCGCCAGGGGCGGCGAACGCCACGAAACCAATGCACGCTGCGAGGGCCACGAACGACGCTCGCACGGGCCGAATTCCACGGGTTGACTTTATTTTTGGTGGCCGACTTTGCACGGCGCAGTCACGGGGAGAAGGGCTGGCAATACCTCGTAAAGCCAAATTCAACCTGCCCATTGCAACTCTTCCCCTACGCCCCCGCGAGAGCCAAATTCTCGCCTAGTGGCCACCCTTTGTCAATTCCGTGTGACTGTGTTGTCGTTCTGTTGTGCCAAGAATTGATTCAAAGTGTATCGCGGTCATCACCAATTTTCGCACTCTTCGCAACGGAATCAACCGAGTTTTTTGCGACCTTCAAAAACCGTTGGCCGCGTGACTTGTTCGGCGCGCACCACCACATGAAACGGAGCGAACAACCATCTCGGAGCGAAGTAACTGGTAGCGTCACCACCGAGGGGTTTAACGACGCCGATATCGTCCTCGTGCGGTTCGGGCCCTGGGGAAGCGATGCACAGTGGCTAAAAAACCTGTTAATTCGGATGCCAACGGTGAAGACCAAGACCTGACGAACGATCTTGCGTTGGCCTTGGAAACTGACCAGTTCTTCCTGGTCTACCAGCCCACGATTGATCTACAGACCGACGCGTTCGCGGGCGTCGAGGCGCTGATTCGTTGGCGGCACCCTGACCACGGCGTAGTCAACCCACTTACTTTCATTGCTGGGCTCGAAGCGAGCGGCCAAATCATCCCCGTGGGCCGCTGGGCCCTCAACACCGCGTGCGCTCAGGGCGCCGTGTGGCACGCCAAAGGCTACCGATTCGCGGTCTCGGTCAACATCTCCTACATGCAGCTCGACCGGGCCGAATTCGCCGACGACGTCGCCGCGGCGCTGTCATCAAGCCGTTTTGATCCCGCCCTGCTCGTCTTGGAGTTTTCCCAGCGCACCCTCACGAGGGACGCCGAAACGACCCTGCGCCAACTCGCCCCCCTAGTAGCCCTCGGAGTACGCCTGGCCGTTGACGACTTCGCTCCCGGTGACTCGCCGCTCGCCGACCTGGAGAGATTCCCCATCGACATCGTCAAACTCGACAAGGGCTTCATCGCGGGCATCACCAACGCGGAGGTGGCCGCGCAAATTCATAACCTGGTCCAACGGGCCAGAACCATGAAAGTGCAGATCTTCGCCTCGGGTATCGAAGACGAGGAGCAGGTAAAGCGCCTACAACTAGAAGAGGTCGACATCGGACAGGGATTCTTCTTTTCCACGCCCCACGAAGCCGTGGAAATTGATCGGTTCTTAGAAGACTTCGCAATCTTCTCGGGAAAGCCCCTTTGAGATTGTCGTGAACGCACTCGCCGCCCTCCAACCTCCGGCGAAGCGCCGGGGGGCTGGCACTCGCCCACTTTGTATCTGCGGTGAGGGGTAGGCGCAAAGTGGCAAAAGCGGAGAACACCAAGAATCGAGCGCAGCCTCTCGAACCAGAAGATCCCGAGGTTCGCGTCCCTCGCATCTCGCCGCACGGTCGCGGCAGCGAACTTCGCCAGCATCACGCCGCGGCGCGCGCCGCGCACGGCTCTACCTCAGCCGGCAGTGATTTGGCCACGAATGTGGTGGCGCTGCTTGACGTCGCCGTACCCGCTTTTTGTGACTGGTGCGTCGTCGACGTCGCGGATCCGAAAAGCGGCCTTCTCCGCTACGCCATGCGTTACGGCGGATGCGAACATCCCGGCCACGACGGCCTCATCGACGGTTGCGGCGCGGACCGCTTGAGCGAACGCATCCCCCAATTGCAAGCGATTACCGACCGAGTCCTGGCCAGCGGTCAGAGTGAAGTGTGGCCCAACAAGGGCACGGAGTTGCCCACTTGCATAGTGGTGGCTATGGGGGTCAACGACCTGCCCTTCGCGACCGTCACGTTCGTCGGCGACGACGGCCACCCGGGCTACCAGCCTTCGGACATAAGCGCCGCTGAGGAGGTGGTATGGACCACGGCGACCGCCGTGGAACGATACCTGCTGCACCAGAGCGCCCGAGAAGCCGTGCGCCACACCCAGCGGATTGCTAGCCAGCTCCACCAGCTGATTGCCACGTCGATCACCGTGGCCGGTCTGCGCAGTGAGCAGGAGATTCTCATGAGTCTGGCCAGCAGCACGCGAAGTGTGTTCGACGCCGACCTCGCCATCGTGACGTTGGAGGAGGGGCCGAGTGCTCCGCTGCGCGGTGAATCCCACCGGGGCAAGCAACCGGTGTGTGTGGTCCCTGATGACAGCCCCGGGCCGGAGCAATTCCCGAGTTCCGCCACGGCCAGCTCCGTGCCCTGGCGCGAGAACGACTGGCTGGTCGCCCCGGTGTTCGAGCGGCGCGACCGAGCGCGGGGGGTGGTGGCCATCCGCCGCCAGTCCACGTCCGAATTCGCCACCGAAGATAGGGAGGTGCTTACCCTCCTCGCGCAGATGGCCTCCACGGCTCTGGGCGCCGCCGAGCTCAGTCGCACGATTCAGCACAGTGAAACACGCTGGCGAATCCTCGTAGAGACCGCCCCCGTTGGCATCGTCGAGACCGACATCGAAGGCAGCGTTCGCTGGTGGAACCGCGGTGCCGCGAGGATCTTTGCGTGGCCGGAATTCGCCGATTCGCTCGGCGGTGACGGGCCGCTTTTCCCGGAGGACGCGGCCGAGCAGTTACACGCCCTGTGGACCGATGTCGTGGTGGGCGCCTTCGCATCCGGCCGAGACCTGGGCGGCATCGACATCCGAGGTCGGCGCCGGGACCTGACGGCCTCGGCAGCGTTGTTGCCCTCGGGTGACGGCGAGGCGCGAAGCATCTTGACGCTTATCGATGACGTGACCGATCACCGTGAACTCAAATCAGAATTGCGACACGCCCATCAGATGGAGATCCGGGGCCAGGTCGCGAGCAGCGTGGCCCACGACTTCAACAACCTCCTGACGCTCATCTCGGGTTACGCAGAAATCCTCTCCACCGACTTGGCAGGGGAAGACCGAGCTTCACAGATGGTCAAGGACATCCAGGCGACCGCTGCACGGGCGTCGTTGCTGACCGAACAATTACAGGCGATCGGGCGCACGAAGGAACCGACGCCGGTGGTGCTGAGCCCGGAAGTGGCGATCCGGTCGATCGGCGAAGTGCTCGAACGAATCGTCGGCGTCGACGTCGAACTCGTCTGGTCGCTCGAACACAACTCGCACAACATTCGCGTTGACGCCGACCTGTTCGAGCAGATGATCCTCAACTTGGCCCTCAACGCCCGTGACGCGATGCCCGCGGGGGGCCAGTTGAGCATCGCCGTTGACTGGCGCGCCATTGAGTCCGAGGGGGCCCTCGCGCTCAACGTCGCGGCGGGCCGCTACGTGCTCATTTCGGTTTCCGACACCGGCATGGGCATGGACGAAGAAACCAGGCTGCACTGCTTCGAACCACTCTTCACGACCAAGGGGCCCTTCAAGGGCACCGGCCTCGGTCTTGCCGCGGCCCGTCGCCTGGTCGAGGACAGCCAGGGATCAATCCGGGTGCGTAGCGAAGTCGGCCAAGGCACGACGTTCGAGATGTATCTGCCGAGCGTGGATGAATCGCCCGGAGAGCTGTTAGCTCCCCCGAGCGCAGCGCAACCTCACGGTTCGGCGACGATTGTGCTCGCCGAAGACGACGAGGGACTGCGCCGTCTCGTCGTGCAAGTGCTCGAACGCAACGGCTACTTGGTGCTCGAGGCCGATTCCGGCGAATTGGCCCTCGAGTTGGCCCGCGACTTCGAGGGTCCTATCGACCTGCTGGTCAGTGACGTTGTGATGGCGTTGATCACGGGGGACGAACTCGCCCGAGCAATGCAGGCCGCCAATCCAACGCTGCAGGTCCTGCTGATGTCGGGCAGTGCCGACGACTCCATTTTGGACAGTCTCCTGCCCGCGACGAGCGCCTTCCTGGCCAAGCCCTTTAGGCCCAGCGAATTGGTTGAGCACGTGCAGAACCTGCTCGCTCGTCGCGACGCCCTCGCGCAGCACCCGGCAAATTTCGAACGACGTTAGCGGTCTCGCCGCGACGCGCGACTGAACTGACAGCACCGCGTGGCCCAACGCGAGCCAACGACCGGTGTACGAATCTGTACTACGCGACCGGTTCGGGCTCGAAGCGGTAGCCAACACCTCGCACCGTCGTGATCCAACGGGGATTATCGGGGTCCACTTCAATCTTGGCGCGCAACCTGCGGATGTGCTCGGTGACAGTGGCCTCGTTCTGCCATTCGCTCGACGACGACCACACGTGCTCGAGCAGCTGGGCACGCGAATACACCTGGCGCGGCGACGACGCCAGAAAGTCGAGCAGGGCGAATTCCTTGGACGTGAGTTCGAGCAACACCCCGTCGATCTTGACTTCGTGGGTGCTCTCATTGATCTGCAGCTCCCCAAACCTCATGGTGGGCGCGTCAATATGGTGTTGGGCGAGGCTGACGCCGGCGCGACGCAGCACAGATTCGATCCGCGCCGAGACCTCGCCGAGCGAGAATGGCTTGACTATGTAGTCATCGGCCCCCAATTTGAGGCCGGCAATACGCTCGGATTCGAGGCCNNCGGGACTCAGCGAGGAAGTCGCGGTCAAGGCACCCGCGAGCGTCGAGGTAACCGTCACTTCGTAGCCCTCGCCCGAAAGAAAATGCTCCAGGAGCTTGATGATTTCCTGGTCATCTTCGACAATAAGAATCTTGGTCATCGTGTCTCACCAAAACGTGGGCAAGAATTGGGCGCGACATGAGGTTGTCCCCATCCGCTCGCATTGTGAAAACCTGAGCATTCTCGTGCTCTACCGCTGGTGTACAAATGCACGACTCCCATTCTAGGGATATCCGCTTCGTGAGCCGGCTGCCTGGCGGAGAAACTTTCGCGAGAGAGATCCGGCGATGGGGGGCCACCGCGGCCCCTCGCCATCCTCTTTCGAGAGCGTCTTTCGCGAGAGGCCCTTGTCATCGGGCCGACTCGCCACTTCCTTCACGGCGCCGTCGCGAGCACACCTATACCCGCCACTGCGTCGAAGGCAACGGCGTCGCGCGCAGTCATGGGCGGTCGCATCGAGTGATGAAACCTTGACGCGTCGAGAGATTCTCGCCGATGCCGGCGCTCGAGGCCCCGTTAGGGGGCAACCCTTGAGCGGCTGTTTAATCCCGACTGGTTACATCATGAATAGTTGATTAGCATGCGAATGCTGAATAATTTCGAAGAAGAGGGGCCAAAATGAGCAAAATCGCTGATGACATTACACAATTGGTTGGCAATACGCCGCTCGTACGCGTCAATCGCTTGAGCGCGGGTCTAGGCGCCGAGATCCTGGCCAAACTCGAATACTTCAACCCCGCGCACAGCGTCAAGGACCGACTCGGTCTGGCCATGATCAACGCGGCCGAGCAGGCCGGACTCATCGGGCCCGACACGATCATCCTTGAACCAACCAGCGGTAACACGGGCATTGCGCTCGCCATGGTCGCCGCCGCGCGTCGTTACCACTGCGCCTTCACGATGCCCGAAACCATGAGCAAGGAACGTCGAGCGTTGCTGCGCGCCTACGGGGCGGAATTGATATTGACCCCCGGTCCTGACGGCATGGCGGGCGCGATTGCCAAGGCCGAGGAACTGGCGGCGAGCGACGCGCGCTACTTCATTCCCCAACAGTTCAAGAATCCTGCCAACCCCGCCATTCACCGTGCCACCACGGCCGAGGAGATTTGGAGCGATACCGACGGCCAGATCGACATCTTTATCGCCGGGGTCGGCACGGGCGGCACGATCACCGGCGTCGGCGAGGTGTTAAAGCAGCGCAAGCCCTCGGTCCAGATCATCGCCGTCGAGCCGGCCGCTTCGCCGGTCCTGTCGGGCGGAGCCAAGGGCCCGCACCCGATTCAGGGAATCGGTGCCGGATTTGTCCCCGACGTGCTCGAAACCAGCGTGCTCGATGAGATCATCACGGTGACCAACGACGACGCCTTTGCGACGGCCCATCGCGCCGCTCGCGAAGAGGGCCTGCTGGTGGGAATCTCGGCCGGGGCGGCCCTGTGGGCCGCCCTGCAGGTGGCGGCGCGACCGGAGAATGCTGGCAAGCAGATCGTGGTCATCGTGCCGGACTTCGGTGAGCGCTACCTCTCGACCCCGCTCTTCGAAGGGCTGATCGACTAGGTGTCCGACTTTCGTCTCGACCTCCAGGCCGCGACATTGCGCGACCCCGCGGCGCGGTCCTCGCTCGAGGTGGCGCTGACCTATCCGGGCGTGCACGCCCTGTGGGCCTATCGCTGCACTCATTGGCTATGGCTGCACCAATTCAAATTGGCGGCCCGCTGGGCTTCGTCGGTGGCCCGACTCCTCACTGGTGCGGAGATCCATCCCGGTGCGACGTTGGGATCGGGCATCTTCATCGACCACGCCCTGGGCGTCGTCATCGGCGAGACGGCCGAGATCGGCGACGACGTCACGATCTACCAGGGCGTCACGCTCGGCGGCACGAGCCTCGATCGTGGCAAACGCCACCCCACGATCGGCGCTCGCGTGACCATCGGCGCGGGGGCCAAGATTCTGGGGCCTGTCACCATCGGCGAGGGCAGTCGGATCGGCGCGAACGCCGTCGTCCTTGGCTCCGTGCCCCCCGACTCCGTGGTGGTGGGCATTCCCGGACGAATCATCGCGCGAACCAAGCCGCGGCCGGCGTCACCGGAACCGGACGTCGAAGACGCACTCATGCCCGACCTCATTGGACTCAGCTTGCAGTCGCTAGCCAACCGGGTCGACGGCCTCGAATCCCTGGCCGGCACGCACCACGACGAGCGCCACGTGCGACCACCGGCGTCGGGTATCTGGTCGGGCGAAGACTTCTCCATCTAGTGACGGGCGCGACGCAGCACCCACAACAAGAGCACCTCAACGCGCTGGCTTGAGCGTTGCGTACGCGTCAACAGTGCGCAGTCGGTCACGACTTTCGTGTCCCGCAAGCGCACGTCCGAAACCGATCTGAAATGAATGTGACCTGCAATATCTCTACACTGATTTCATGCGTCGACTGATCCCCTACCTGATACTGAGCGCCATGACGGTGCTCGCCGGCGGAGCCGCGTTACTTTCGTGGCATCAATCCGACGAGCACCAGAGCCTGAGCATCTTCGACTGCACCAGGCAAAGCGTGACGGCGCCCAGCTACTTCGTACTGTCGTGCGCCGACGCCAACTCGGCGCTCAAGAACCTGCACTGGACCGATTGGAACCAGTCAACTGCGTTCGCGACGGGCACCGCCGCCTGGAACGACTGCACCCCCGACTGCGCCAGCGGAACGTGGCGGTCCGCGCCCGTCTCGGTCTACGCCTATCGAGTGCGTAACGGCCACTACACCCGCATCAATAGTCACCACAGCTCGTTGTTCAGCGACGGTCCCTTTGAGGCAGCGTCGTATCCACCGGCAAACTAAGAATGTCCTAAGGCTCGTGTGGCGCGCGGGTGCTCGGCCCAACGCGCGAGTGGACGTTACTTATACTGAAGGTGGCCAGACAGTTCGTGTGGCCCGACGTATCTGGGACCCAATTCCCCTCACTACAGCGCGCGAGATGTTCACCAATTGCAGTTTGAGACAGCGGAGCAATGAATGAAATTTCTACGCACGGCCCTCGTGTTCGCCGCCACGGCGACGGTGGTGGCTGTCCCGGCGCTGGCCGGCGCGGCCCCGGCGTGGCCCGGTGCGCGGATCGTCGCGCTGCCCTCGGGCGCCAAGGGAGTGCCCCAGGGTTACCTGCCGGCGCTCGGTTGCGCGTCGGTGGGCAACTGCGTGGCCGGCGGGGCGTACACCAACGCGGCCGGGGACAACAAGGGACTGCTGCTCAGTGAAGTGGCCGGCGTGTGGCGAAGCCCCGTGACGATCACGCCGCCCGCGGACGCGGCCGCCGTCGCCGCGGTCAACGTGTTTTCCGCCGCCTGCGGCGCGCCCGGCAACTGCGCGGCGGTCGGCACCTACCAGGACAAATCCGGCAACTCCCAGGGCTTCGTCGATACCGAAGCGGGCGGCGTCTGGCGAGGGGCCGTCACCGTCGTCCTGCCGGCCAACGCCGTGGCGAGCGGGCAGAACGCGCAGATCCACTCCATTGCCTGCACATCGGGAGGCAACTGCAGCGCCGTCGGCACCTACAGCGCCAAGGCCGCAACGCTCGCGTCCACCCAGGGCCTCGTGCTCAACGAGGTGGCGGGCACCTGGCAGCGCGCGCTCGAGGTGCGCCTGCCCGCGAGTACCAACGCCAATCCCTTCGTCCTGCTCAACCAGGTGGCCTGCGCCAGCGCCGGCAACTGCGCGGCAGTGGGTTCATACATCGACGCCAACAACGTCACGCACGGCCTGGTGGTCAGCGAGGCCGCGAGCCGCTGGTCGCCGGGTCTGGCGCTGGCCCTGCCCGGCAACGCCAGCGCCTATCCCGACGCGGCCTTGAGTTCGGTCTCGTGCGTCTCGCCCGGCAACTGCGCAGCGATCGGTAACTACGCCAACTCTGGGGGCGACGTCGAGGCCCTCGCCGTGACCGAGGCCAACCGGTCGTGGAAGCGGGCCTCGGCCCTGGTGATGCCGACCGGCGCCGCGTCGAACCCCCGCGTCTTTTTCTACGGATTCAACGCCATTGCCTGCGCCTCGCTCAACAACTGCAGCGCCGGCGGCCAATACGTAGACGGCGCCGGCCATTACCAGGGATTCTTGGTGAACCAGGTCAATGCCAATTGGCGGGGCGCGAGTGAAGTCAAACTGCCGAGCGACGGGGCGCAGGCCGGCAAGAACGGCGGCGTGGTCGCGCTCACCTGCACGTCCAGCGTTGACTGCAGCGCCGGGGCGGCCTACTTGGACGCGGCGGGCAACTACCAGGCCGCGGTGCTCAACCGCGTGAACGGCATCTGGCAGGGCGCCACCAAGGTGGCGCTACCGGCGGCGGCGGCGAGCGTGGGCGTCGACGGCGGCGTCTACGGTCTCATTTGCAAGGCCGCTAACCGCTGCACCGGCGTCGGCAGTTACCTGCGCAGTGCCACCGTGTACGAAGGCTTCACCCTCTCGGTCAACTGATCAGAGGCGGAAGGGCCCGGGATTCGACGCCAGCTTGGGCACGCGCATGCGCGCGACGACGCAACCCGGGGAGGGATGAAAATACGCTGCCAGGCCGAGGTCGCCGGCGACCGAGAGGAACATGAAGGCGTCCTCGGCACTGAACCCCCACTCGTCCACCAGGAGTTTCGACGCCTCCTCGCAGGCCATGCGCAGCGCGTCGTCGATATTGTCCGGCGACGTGGCGTGCGTGTAAAAAGAATCGGCCGTCTCGGTGACGGGCCAGCGCGCGCACTTGTTCTTGATCACGTCGACCTTGATGAGGGCGGTGCCGCCGATCTCCACACCCGTGCCGCAGATCTCGCCGTCGCCCATCGCGGCGTGCATGTCACCGATGGCGAGCTGGGCGCCGCTCTGAAAGACCGGCAAGTGCACCGTCGCGCCAATCCCGTTCATGTGGTCATCCATGTTGCCCCCGTGACGACCGGCCAAGAACGTCGAGATGTCCCCGGACTCGGGCGAGACCCCGATCACGCCGAACATGGGCGAGGCGGGAAAGCTGACCCGATCGTTCATGGTCACGACGCCGTCGCTCACGTGGAAGATCCTGGTGGTCGGGGCGTGCACATGGTGGATGAGTTGGCCCCAGCCAGGGATGCACATGGCTGCCCCGTGCTCGCCCGGACGGATGTCGAGCAGCGTCACCGACAACGTATCGCCCGGCTCGGCTCCGCGCACGCCGATGGCACCGGTCGCGCTGTTGACACGACTGAGGTCGATCTTTTCGACCGTGTCCGCCTCGCTGCGCACCTGTCCGGTGAAGCAGTCCCACGTCTCGATCTCGATGACGTCACCGACGTGCACAAGGGCCACCGGTTCACGCTGGGCGTCAAAGGACCACACGTGCTCGTCTCGGCCAATACGGATCGTGGCTTGGCTCATGTCGCCCCCTCGCTAAAAATCCCGGTCAGATTAGAAATTACGGGGTTTTGTGGGACCCAGGGGGCCGTGTTCAAGAAGTTTCATTCATTTTCTACCTTCCGATAGCCCCCTTTTCACGTTGCGATAACCCTGCCTTCTTACGTTGGCCTGGTGGCACGCGAACGATTTCACACCCTCCTGAGATGTCGCCAGCGTGTCGCCCTACGCCGCGCGACTGCCCCCTCCAGCCCACGAAACCACCGTGCTTAACCCCGAGGGCCGCAGCGTCGTGCTCGTCGTCGAGGACGAACCGAGTTACCAAGAGGCGCTCAATATTGGCCTCACCGTCGAGGGCTTCGTCGTAGTGGGCGCGAGCAACCTGGCGCAAGCCCGCCTGCTCATGTCGAGCACCCGGCCGGACCTGGTGCTGCTCGACGTGATGCTGCCCGACGGGTCGGGCATTGACTACTGCCGCGAAATCTACGACTCGTCGCGCGTGCCGGTGATAATGGTGTCGGCGCGCACCAGCGAGGTCGACATCGTGCTCGGCCTCGAGATCGGCGCCGCCGATTACGTCACCAAGCCCTTCCGCTTGCGCGAGTTGGTCGCGCGCATGCGCGCCGTGCTTCGCCGGCCGATAACCAGTCTCGACGAAGAAACCGTCACCTTCGGTGACCTGCGCATCGATGTCGTTCGCCGCACCGTGACCAAGCAGGGCAAAGAGGTGGAACTCAGTCGCAAGGAGTTCGACCTGCTCGCCCTGTTCGCCTCGCGTCTCGGCCAGGTCGTCACGCGCGAGGTCTGCCTGGACACGCTGTGGTGGGGGCTCGAACTCACCGACACGCGTACCCTCGACACCCACGTCAAGCGCCTGCGCCAAAAGATCGAGAGCGATCCGGCCAACCCGCGACACCTGCTCACCATCCGCGGCGTGGGTTTTCGACTGGACGCCTAGCCTGCGACTATGCGCGTCGGTGACCTGGCCCCTGATTTCACGCTGCTCGACCAGTACGGCGCCGAGCGAACGTTGTCGACGCTCTTGGCGTCGGGAGCCCTCGCCCTCTTCTTCTACCCGGCCGCAATGACCTCGGGTTGCACCAAGGAATCATGCGCCTTCCGCGACCTCGGCGCGCAATTCGAGGCCCTCGGCGCCCAACGCGTGGGCATTTCTATGGACAGCGTGCAGCGCCAATCGCAGTTCACGCAGAAGAATCAATTGGACTATCCCCTGCTCGCCGACGTGGGCGGCCACGTGGCGCGCCAGTTCGGGGTCAAGCGTTCCCTCGACCTGCTCAAGGTCAAGCGCTCGACCTTCGTCATTGACAAGGAGCGTCGGGTGGTCGACGTCATCAGCAGCGAAATCAACATGGATGCGCACGCGCAGCGAGCGCTCGAATCCCTGCGCGCGCTCTACTCAGCCCGCAATTAGGGCCGGCGCCGGGTCGGACAAGAACCGGCCGATGTGCGCCAGCACGATCGACGCCATGGCCCCGTCAATCTGGCGATGATCAAAGGACATGGCCAACTCGACGACGTGGCGAACAACGACCGCGTCGTCCACGACCCACGGGGCCTTGGCGATCTGGCCGATGGCGAGGATGGCGCCGGTGCCGGGGGGCAGGATGGGCATCGCCGCGTCCACGCCCATCGGTCCCACGTTGGTAATCGTCAGCGTGGTGCCGATCATCTCATTGGGCGTCGTGGTGCCGTTGCGGGCCTTCTCCACCAATACGTTAAGGGCGCTCGCCATGGCGACAAGGTCAAGCTGGTCGGCTCCCTTGATGTTGGGCACGATCAGGCCGCGATCGGTGGCGGCGGCGATGCCGAGATTTACCGAGCGGCGAACGACGACCTCGTGGGCCTCGTTGTCAAAACTCGAGTTGATGCCCGGGAAGTTGCGCGCGGCGTCGCAGACCGCCAGGGCGGTGATGGTGAGCGGCGAAAGGCGAACTCCGGCCAGGTTGGGGTGGCGCTTGAGCGACTCCAGTAGCTCCACGGTCTTGGTGGCGTCGATGCGAACCCACACCGCCGCGTGCGGCGCGCTGAATGCGCTCTGCACCATGGCTTCGCTCATCGAGCGCAGCACACCCTTGACGGCAATGCGCTCTTCTTTGGCACCGGTCGCCCACGATTCGATCTCGCGGCCGACAAAACGCGACGTGGTTGTCGGCCCGGTGATGGGCGCGCTCGCGCGAGCGGCCGAGGGCGATCCCTGGAGGGCCCGCTGCACGTCGTCGCGCGTTATCAGGCCGTCGCGGCCGGTGCCGTTCAACCCGTCCAATTCCACGCCGTGCTGTTTGGCGTAGAGGCGAACAGGCGGCGTGGAGCGCGCAGCGAGTCCCGGGCTGGTCAGTACCGCCGCGACCGGCGCAGTCGGCGCCGCGGTCGGCGCGGGCGTGGCGGCGCCCTGGCGACGATGTTTGCGGGTGGGTACCGCGTCTTCGTTGGCCACGCCGTAACCCACCAGCACGGCCTGGCGGCCTTCGTCGCTCACCAACTCGGCCTGCGGCTCGTCAATGGTGGCGGCCGGTGAAGGCTTGGTGGACGTCTTGGCCTTGGATTTGGGCCCGGCGCCGCCCACGTCGAAGGTGATCAGCGGCTGGTGAACCTCAATGATGTCGCCCGGGTTGCCGTGCAGGGTCAGAATCGTGCCGCTGTAGGGGCTCGGCAGTTCCACGGTGGCCTTGGCGGTCTCGATGTCCACCAACGGCTGGTTCAGGGTGACGACGTCGCCGACCTTCACTTTCCATTCGACGATCTCGGCTTCGACCAATCCTTCGCCGACGTCGGGCAGTAAGAAAATTTCCTCGCTCAACTCTAAAATCCCATCACTCGGTCAACGGCATCCAAAATACGGTCCACCGTCGGGCGGTAATCCTCCTCGAGGCGGGTCGGCGGGTAGGGCACGTGGTAACCGCTCACTCGGATCCCCGGAGCGCGCAGTGAGTAGAAACAGCGTTCGCTGAGCTCGGCCACGATCTCGGACCCCACTGAGGCGGTGTGCGGCGACTCCTGCACGGCGATCAGCCGGCCGGTCTTCTGCACCGATGTGATCATCGTGTCCAGATCCAGCGGCGCCAGTGAACGCGCGTCGATCACTTCGAGCGACACCCCCTCGCCTTCGGCGGTCGCCGCGGCGCGCAGAATGGTCTTGAGCGACGCGCCGTAGCCCACGACCGTGACGTCGCTGCCCTCGCGACGCACCGCCGCGTCGAAAAGTCCCTGGGGGGCGTTGTCGAGATCGACCTCGCCCTTCTCCCAGTAGCGGCTCATCGGCTCGCAAAAGATGATCGGGTCGTCGTGCTCGATGGACTGCTGGATCATCCAATAGGCGTCGTTGGCGTTGGAGCACGACACCACGCGCAGCCCGGCCGTCTGGGCGAAGTAGGCCTCGGGGCTCTCCGAGTGGTGTTCGATGGCGCCGATGCCGCCCTGAAAGGGCAGGCGGATGACGAGGCCCATGTTGTAGACGCCGTCGCTGCGCTTGTGCAGCTTGGCGACCTGGGAGACAATCTGGTCGAACGCCGGGTACACGAAACCGTCGAATTGGATTTCGACCACCGTGCGGTACCCGCGGATCGCGAGGCCCACGGCCGTGCCCACGATGGCCGACTCGGCCAACGGCGCGTCGATGACGCGGTCCTCGCCGAAGTCCTTCTGCAGTCCGTCGGTGATACGAAAGACGCCGCCGAGCTTGCCGATGTCCTCGCCCATGAGCAGCACCTTCTTGTTCTTCTCCATCGCGCGCCGCAGGCCCTCGTTGAGGGCCTTGGCCATGGTCATGGTCGTCGTTGCCATCAGTGCGAACCCCCGCTAATGCCCATTTCAATCATTTCACTACGGCCCTCGTCGATGAGCGGATGCGGGGCGGCGTAGGCGTGATCGAACATGGTGATCGGGTCGGGCGGGTCCATCGCCAGCACGTCCTCGCGCAGTTGCAGCGCCATGGCGTCGGCCTCGGCCGTCACCTCGGCCAGTGCGGTCTTTTTCACCTTGTACTCGTGCACCAACAAGGCCTTCACCCGTTCGACCGGGTCGCGGTGCTTCCAGACTTCGACTTCGGCGTCGACGCGATAACGCGTCGGGTCGTCCGAGGTCGTGTGCGCGCCCATGCGATAGGTGAAGGCCTCAATCAACGTCGGCCCTCCGCCCACTCGCGCGTGTTCGAGGGCGCGCTTGGTCACTTCGTACACCGCCAGCACGTCATTGCCGTCCACGCGCACGCCGGGGAAACCGAAGCCCTGAGCGCGGTGGTAGAGGGGAATCTTGGCCTGCAGCGACGAGGGCTCTGAGATCGCCCATTGGTTGTTCTGCAGGAAGAACACGACCGGGGCGTTGAACGTCGCCGCCCATACGAAGGATTCCAGTACGTCGCCCTGGCTGGAAGCGCCGTCGCCGAAGAAGGCCACGACGGCCTCCTCGGCCCCGTCGCGCTGCACGCCCATGGCGTAACCCACGGCGTTGAGGGCCTGGTTACCCAACACCACGGTCGGCACCGAATGACGGTACTTCTGGGGATCCCAGCCGCCGTTGCTGACCGCGCGAAAGAGGCGAAACCAGTCCACCGGCGGGATACCCCGACACCACGCGATGCCGTGCTCGCGATACGTCGGAAAGGTGAAGTCCATGGGCCCCAGCGCCCGCCCGGCGCCGATCTGGGCGGCCTCTTGTCCCTGAATTGGCGCCCACAGGGCTAACTGGCCCTGGCGTTGTAGGGAAGTTCCCTCGTTGCAGATGCGCCGAATGATGACCATGTCGCGGTAAAAACTGAAGATCTCGTCGCCGCTGAGCGTGCTCTCATAATCGGCCTGGGTTACCCGCTCACCCTCGGGCGAAAGTAACTGAACAAGTTCTTCCTCGATCACGACTCTCCTTCGGCCTCTGCGCCTAGATACCTTAACCCGTACGATAAAGCAGTGTCCCGGCTCTTCGTCGACCTCAGTCCCCTGCGCCGCAACCGTGAATTCAGTCTTCTCTTCTACGGTCAGCTCATCTCCATGGCCGGTAGCAACGTCACCATGGTCGCGGTCCCCTACCAGGTCTATCTCGAAACCCACTCCAGCTTCTGGGTCGGCCTAGCCAGTCTCATCCAGTTACCCTTCCTCATCGCCGGCTCCCTGTGGGGTGGCGTCCTAGGCGACCGGCTCAATCGCCGGACGTTGCTTGTGAGCAACTCGTTCATCCTGGCCATGCTGAGCGCCGGCCTCGCGTTCAACGCGCAACTGGCGCACACCCACTTCGTGATCCTGATCTCGCTCGCCGCGCTGGCGGCCGGATTTTCCGGCTTCTCGGGGCCTATCCGCACCGCGGTGATCCCCAAACTGGTGCCACCCAACCAACTGGTGGCCGCCTTTTCGCTCAACCAGGTGATCGTGAACCTGGCCTCGGTCGCCGGGCCCGGCGCGGCCGGTCTGCTCATCGCCAGCGTCGGACTGTCGGCCTGTTACTGGTTCGACGCCGCCACCTTCGTGTTCTTGATGTTCTTCAGCGCGATGATGAAATCAATGCCGGCCAGCGGCGAGCACATCGGGACGCGGATGCTGCGCGCCATGGGCGACGGCTGGCGATACGTAAGGTCCCACGCCACCGCCCAGGCCGTCTACCTGGTGGACCTCAACGCCATGGTCTTTGGTTTGCCGCGCGCGCTCTTCCCGGCGGTCGCCCTGACCATCTATCACGGAGGTCCGCGCACGCTCGGCCTGCTCTACGCGGCGCCCGGCGCTGGCGCTCTGGTGATGGCCGTACTGACGGGCTGGCTGGAGCGCATTCGCCGTCAGGGCCGCCTGGTCGTGCTGGTGGTCGCGACGTGGGGGGCCGCCATCGCCCTGTTCGGAATCGTGCACGTCGTATGGATCGGGTTGGCCTGCTTGGCCATCGCCGGGGCCACCGACGTGATCTCGACAATCCTGCGCAACACGATCTTGCAGAACGCCATCACCGACGAGTACCGCAGCCGGATCTCGTCGATCCAGATGGCCGTCGTGACCGGCGGGCCGCGCCTCGGCGACTTCGAGTCCGGCCTGGTCGCCGGGCTCACCACCACCGAGTTTTCCATTGTCTCGGGCGGCGTCGCCTGCATCGTGGGGGCCCTCGCGCTCATTCGCTGGCGACCCACCTTCTGGCACGACGCCGTTGGCTAGCGCACCCGCACCGGGATCGAACGGCGTTTAGCGTGCGTGACCGCCGCCAATTGACCGCAGGCCGCGTCGATCGAGCGGCCGCGAGTGTGGCGCACGGTGACGTTGACGCCGCGCGCCTCCAGCGCGTCACGGAACTCGCGCACGCGCTCGGGCGACGAGCCCAACACCAGGTACCCCGGCGTGGGATTGAGCGGGATCAAGTTGACGTGCGCGCGCAACGACTGGGCGTAATGAGCCAACTCGCCCAGGGCCCGCTCGGTATCGTTCACCCCGTCGATCAGGGCCCACTCGAGACTGAGCCGACGCGACGTGGTGGCGTTCCAGTACAGGCAAGCCTGGTGCAGTCGCTCGAGCGGGTAGCGACGATTGAGGGGAATGAGCTCGCTGCGCGTCTGGTTGTTGGCCGCGTGCAGGCTGACCGCCAGCG
>PLXU01000131.1:0-193 GCA_003151555.1 Acidimicrobiaceae bacterium
CGTAGCCGTCGAGCGACGTCGTCACGGCCACCGTCACGCTTTCGAGGCGCGAGAGGATCCACCGGTCCATCGCCGGTCGTTCGTCCGGCGCGGGGACCTCCGGGTCGTTCGGATCGAACTTGTTGAGCGCGGCGTAGGTGGTGAAGAAACTGAAGGTATTCCACAACGTCACCAGGGTTTGGCGCAGTGAGGC
>PLXU01000131.1:289-9851 GCA_003151555.1 Acidimicrobiaceae bacterium
AGAACCAGCCGCGCGTCTGGTCAATCGCCTCGGCCACCAACTGCGCGGGAAACTGCATCGCTTCCTCGCTGCCCGCCACGTGGGGAAAGCCGACCTGCGCGGCGGGCATCGCGCCGGAGTCGAACCACGCGTCGATCACCGGCTCTTCGCGCACCGCGTCGAGGCCGCAGGTGCGACAGGGCACCACCACTTCGTCGATGGCGGGACGGTGTGGGTCGAGTTGACTGAGGTCGCGTCCGCTGAGCTGGGAGAGCTCTTCGCGCGAGCCCACGCAGGTGAAGTGATCGTCCGCACAGCGCCAGATCGGCAACGGAGTCCCCCAGAACCGGTCGCGCGATAGGGCCCAGTCCACGTTGTTCTCCAACCACTCGCCGAAGCGACCGTCGCGGATGTGCGCCGGATGCCAGTCAACCGTGGCGTTCTCGGCGAGCATCTCGTCCTTGAAGCGACTGGTGGCGATGTACCAGCTGGGCTTGCCCCAGTAGATCAATACGGTGCCGCAGCGCCAGCAGTGCGGCAGCGAGTGGCTGTAGTCGTGGCGGCGAAGCAGAATTCCTCGCCGCTCCAGTTCGTCGTTGATCTGCGCGTTCGTGCTGCGCACGCCCTTGCCCTCTAGCCACGGGATCGCGGACGTGAAGCAGCCGTCGGGACCGACGGGGTTGACGGTCGGCAACCCGTGGTCTCGCGCGATCTGGCGGTCGATCTCGCCGAAGGCTGGCGCCTGGTGCACGAGACCGGTGCCATCCTCGACCGTCACGTAGTCGGCCTCGACGATGAAACAGGCGTCCACGCCCTCGGGCAGGATCACGTCGGTGAAGGGCCGTTCATAGTGCACCCCGCGCAGGGCCGTACCCGGTATGAGGGCGCTCGCCGTCGCTCCCTCGCCGAAGATGGATTCGATCAGGGCCTCAGCCACAATGGTGCCGTCGACCACGGCGTAGGTAACTTCGGGATTGACCGCAATGGCCACGTTGGACAGCAGCGTCCACGGTGTCGTCGTCCACACCGCCAGGTGCGTCGCGCCGCTCAATCCACCGTGGGCGGCGGCGTCGGTGATGGCCAGTTCGATGTACGAGCTCTCGTCAACCTCGTCCGTGTGCACGCCGGGCTGGCCGAGTTCGTGGCTCGACAACGCCGTGCCACAGCGAGGACAGTACGGCACTACCTTGAGGTCCTTGTAGAGCAGACCGCGGTCGAAGAGCTGCTGGAGTTGCCACCATACCGACTCGACGTAGGACGGGTGAAAGGTGTAGTACGCGTGCTCGATATCGGTCCAGTAACCAATGCGTTCGGTGAGCCTTTCGAATTCGCCGACGTACGTGAGCACCGATTCACGACAGAGTCGCGTGAACTCGCCGATGCCCACCTCCTCGACGATGGCCCGCTTGCCCGAGATGCCGAGCTGCTTTTCCACTTGCACCTCGACCGGCAGTCCGTGGGTGTCCCAGCCCGCGCGACGAGCGACGAAACGGCCCTGCATGGTTTGGTAGCGACAGAAGAGATCCTTGTAGACGCGAGCCCACACGTGGTGCAGTCCGGGCATGCCGTTGGCGGTGGGCGGACCCTCGTAGAACACCCACGGTTCGGCGCCCTCGCGGTGTTTCATCGAGCGCGCGAAGACGTCGTTCGCCTTCCAGCGAGCCAGCTCGGCTTCTTCGATGGCCACAAAATCAATGTCAGCGCTGACGGGGCGAAACATGGTCTCCTTCAGTGAATCTTCTAATCGTACTGAAACCGGGCGCCCACGATGACCGCCGCCTACGCTGGAACGGTGCGTTCGCTCTCGATCAATGACGAACCGATTGAATCAAGCGGCGCACAGAGTGTGTACCAATCGGCCATCGACGAGCTCACTCGGCGTTACGGTGCCGGCGACGAAACCTGGCAACTGGACCTCGAAGAGTTCAAGCCACCGCTCGGTATTTTTCTGGTGGCGCGCGTCGACACGCATCCCGCCGGCTGTGTGGGCGTGCGCGCTATCGGCGATCCCGACTTGCGACTGGGTGAGGTGAAGCGGCTCTGGGTGCGCCCCGACCTTCGTCGCAGCGGCGTGGCCGCGGCGCTGATGGCCGACATCGAAGAGCGAGCCCGCATGACCGGCTACCGCCAGCTCTTCCTTGAAACCAGCGACGGCCAACCCGAAGCGCAGGCCCTGTATCCAAAACTCAGTTGGGACCAGGTCGGTGACTTCCCACCCGGCGCGTTCAGCCATAGCCTCGCCAACCGATTCACCAAGGTGCTCTAAGCGAACTGCTCGTCGAGCCACTTCGACGTGAGGTCCTCGAGCGATCGAAGCACGAGATCGGCCAAGGCAAAGGCCGGCTGGACCCGGTCCTCGGGCGTCGGCACGGCGACCACCGTCATGGAGCCGGCCTTCGCCGCCAACACGCCAGCCGCGGAGTCTTCGATCACCAGGCAGTCCAGCGCCGCGACGTCCAACGACGCCGCGGCGCTGAGGAATACGCCGGGGTGAGGTTTGCCGTAGGGCTCGAACTCAGCCGAATGCACCGATTGGAATCGACCACGTAGACCGAAGTGATCGAGACATCGATAGATCAGCGTGAGCGGCGTGGAGCTCGCCAGCGCGATAGGGCCGCGGGCGCTCGTGAGATCGAGGGACCGCACGGCACCGGGCAGCAGGCGACCCTCTTGCTCAACGAGCTCGCCCACGCGCTCCAAGAGCAGGTTCGACACGTCCTCGAGACCGGGCCCGGGCCACGGATAGCGTTCGAACCAGTACTCAACTACTTCCGCCACGTACATGCCCTTGGTCGAACGGTCCTCCCTGTGCGACATCGGCACTCCCAATTGGCCAAAGATCTCGACTTCGGCCTTGTGCCACAAGATCTCCGAGTCGATCAACAATCCGTCCATATCAAAGAGCGTCGCGCGTAAAGTCACCCCGCAACTCTGGCACACGACGCTCACTATCGTGGGCCCGTGGTCGCCGTACGAAAACTCCTGCCCCGCGACATCAACGACGTGGTGACCCGCATCGTTGGCCGACTGCGCGAGGACGCAGAGAAAAAGGAACTAATCAATCCCGGCGTATCGGTCGATCTTCTGCGTCGGGCCCTCGCCACGTCAACCTCGTCGACCTGGGTTGCGCACGACGAAGGCAGAGTCGTGGGTCACCTCTACGGGGCGCTGCTCGAGCACGCCGGCTACGGAACGGGCGCGTGGATCGGTCCCGATGGCGTCTCCTTTGATAACGACGACGTGCTCGCTTCGCTCTACGCGGCGGCCGGCCAAGAATGGATCGCCGAAGGCGCCCGCAATCACTTTGTCTGGACGCTTGATGATCCTTCAACGACGTCGGCCTGGATCGACCTCGGGTTCTCGAAGATGCACNNATGCACGCACGCGGCGTGATGGCCCTTCGCCGAGGCCAGCACCAACTCAACGGTGACTACATACTTCGCCGCGGCACCATCGACGATCTCGAACTAGCCCTGCAACTCGACGACGAACTGGACCGCGCCCAGCGTGAGGGCCCGAGCTTTGCGATTGGACTTTCGACCGCCTCGCAGCGCGACGACTGGACCGAGACCCTAACTGATCCGGAAACGAATCACTTCGTCGTTGACTACCGAGGCGCGGGCGTGGCCCAGTGCGTCACGTTCGCCCTGCCCACCCAGCGCAGTACGTTTGACAAGACAGTCCACCTAAGCGCCGTCGTGGTGCGCGACGAGCATCGCCGTCGCGGGGTTGCGAGTGCCATGATTGACGCTGCCTTCAATGACGCGATGAAACAAGGGTTCGAATACGGAGAAACGATTTGGCGAGTGAGCAACCGTCAAGCGACTCACTACTGGAGCAACTTCGGCTTCGAAACAACCTACGTGCGACTGCACCGCACGATCGGANNGGGGACACCAAGAACTTCTCGAAGTTCCAGCGGATATCGCCCGCGTGCCCCTCGGCGTCGGCCGTCTTTTTCAACTCGGCGTAAATGGGGTGCTGGTGCTCGCCGTTGACGTCGATCTTTTCGAAGAGCGGGAAGGTGACGCCGTAGGTTGTGGAACAGAACGTCTGAATCTCCTCGGCCGTGCCGGGCTCTTGGCCCATGAACTGGTTGCACGGGANNGCGGTGTGAGGCCGCACTTGGAGGCGACGTTGACAATGAGCACCGTCTTTCCCTCGAAGGCCGCCAGCGAACTCGGCTCGTCCGAAAGCGTGTGCACGGGGATGTCGTAGAGGGTCATGCTCCGACCCTAACGGTGTTTCCTTGGCGTTGGTCAGCCGTAGGCTACGTGCGTGCGGGCCGTCGAAATCCACGAAGGAAGACTTGAAGTCGTCGAACGCGAACTGCCCGAGCCCGGTGCGAACGACGTCGTCGTCGCGGTACAGGCGGCGGGGATAAATGGCGCTGACCTCTTGCAGTTGCAGGGTTTCTACCCGGCCCCCGCGGGTTGGCCAGTGGATATACCGGGCCTGGAGATGGCGGGCATCGTCAGCAGCGTCGGCGAACACGTACAGGAAACGCTGATTGGCCACCGGGTCTGCGGCATTGTCGGCGGCGGCGCGCAAGCCACGCATTGCGTGATCCCGGCCGAACATCTCATTGCGGTACCCGAGCACGTCAGCTGGAATGTGGCCGGCGGTTTCGCCGAGGCCTTCATCACGGCGCACGACGCGCTGGTCAGCCAGGGTCACCTGCACGCCAACCAACGCGTGCTGATCTCGGGCGCGTCGGGCGGCGTCGGAACCGCCGCTGTGCAAATTGCTCACGTTCTGGGCGCTCACGTCATCGCGGTCACGCGCAGCGACGAACATCACGGCGTACTGAGGTCACTCGGGGCCGATGAAACAATCCTCCTCGACGACGTGGCGGGCCTCGAGCCCGTCGACGTGGTGATGGAACTCGTAGGCGCCAAACACTTGAACCTGGCGATGGGCGTGTTGGCCCCCTTTGCGCGCATCGTGACGATCGGCGTCAGTAGCGGCGGTGCTCGCATGGAGGTTGACCTGCACACCATCATGAGCAAGCGAGCGACCCTGACTGGCTCGACGATGCGCTCGCGCTCGCGCGAGGAGAAGGCGGACGTCATCAAGCGGGTCAACGAGAACCTGGTGCCCCTCTGGAATGCCGGCGACCTGGCGGTGCCGATTGCCAGGTCCTTCGCGCTCGACGACGCGACGCCGGCGTACGAGTTCTTTGCCCAACCGGGCAAATTTGGCAAAGTCATTCTCCGCGTCGATCAGTGAGATCTCGACACTGGTGGTGAAGGGTCCGGCGCCCGTTGAGCGACCTCATCCCTCACGGTGCTCGCCCGCGCGAAATGATTTCGCCGCGATCATCAAGGCTCACGAAGAGGCGGTAGCCCTCGGCGAACCGAGTTACCGGGACCCGTCCACGAATCTCATCGTGCTCACCGTGGTTTCGCACCGCGAACGCGGGACGTGTTGTGGCAGCGGCTGTCGCCACTGTCCTTACGTCGAGGACGAGTTGTAGAGCAGCGAGCTGAGTTGCGTAAGGGGCATTCCCAGCGCCTCGGCCACCGGACCATAGGTGATGGCACCATTTACCACGTTGACCCCTTCGGCCAGCGCCTCGTCGGCGAGCACCGCGTCGCGCCACCCGTGATTGGCCAGGGACAACGTGTACGGCAGCGTGGCGTTGGCGAGCGCGTACGTTGACGTGTTCGGCACGGCGCCGGGCATGTTCGCCACGCAGTAGAAAATCGATCCGTTGAACTCAAAGACGGGATCCGAATGGGTCGTCGGGCGCGTTGCCTCGAAGCAACCGCCCTGGTCGACCGAGATGTCCACCAACACCGAGCCTTTGCGCATCCTCGCCACCAGCTCGTTGCTCACGAGCTTGGGGGCCTTGGCGCCGACCACCAATACCGCACCGATGACGATGTCGGCCTCCAGGCAGGCCACTTCCACGGCGTGCGTCGAAGAGGCAATGGTCTCCAGTCGACCGTCAAAGTGATGGTCGACCTGGCGCAGTCGGTCAAGGTTGCGGTCAAGAATCTTCACGTTGGCGTGCAGACCGACGGCCATGGTCGCCGCGGCCAGGCCCGACACGCCCGCGCCTATGACCACCACGTTGGCGGCCGCCACCCCGGGTACGCCGCCGATCAGAGCGCCTCGGCCCCCGCCGGGACGCATGAGGTGATAGGCGCCGACCAGGGGCGCCATTCGACCGGCCACTTCACTCATCGGCGTCAACAACGGCAATGAGTTGTCGGCGAGACGAACGGTCTCGTAGGCAATGGCGACATTCTTGGCGGCCACCAACGCGTCGGTGCAGGCCCTGCCGGCCGCCAAATGCAGGTACGTGAAAAGCACCTGATTCGTTCGCGCGGCCAGGCGGGGATACTCCTCGGCGATTGGCTCCTTGACCTTCAAGATCATCTCGCTGTCAGCCCACACGTCGTCGACGTTCTCGATGATGTTCGCGCCGGTGGCGATAAAGTCAGCGTCACTGATCGACGAGCCCACCCCGGCGCCGCGTTCAATGAGGACCCGGTGGCCCGCGCTCGTAAGCTCCCGCACTCCCGCCGGAGTCAACGCGACACGGTTCTCGTCCTTCTTGATTTCCTTCGGTACGCCGATGATCATCGTTGATCATCCTTTCTGTCTATGCCAGGCCACTTCGATTGTGTCACACGACCAGTGCAGCGACGAAACGAGCGGACCGTACACTCGCGGCCGAGCTCGTCAACTCTCAATGTTGTGCATCACGTGCTTAATGCGCGTGTAGTCCTCGAAGCCGTACGCCGAGAGGTCCTTGCCGTAGCCGGAATTCTTGAATCCGCCGTGGGGCATCTCGGCCACCAACGGGATATGCGTGTTGACCCACACGCAGCCGAAATCGAGGTCTCGGGTAAAGCGCATCGCACGACCGTGGTCGCTGGTCCACACCGAGGACGCCAGGCCGTAGTTCACTCCGTTGGCCCACTCAAGCGCCTGCGCGTCGTCGCTGAACTTCTGAACCGTGATGACCGGACCGAAGATCTCGTTCTGAATCATCTCGTCATCCTGGTGAAGGTCGGCCACGACGGTGGGGGAAATGAAGTAGCCGCTGTCGCCCACCCGCGAACCGCCCGCCGCAATGGAAGCGTGGCTCGGGGCGCGACCCAAGAAGCCGGTGACTCGCTCCATCTGAGTGGCGTTGTTCACCGGGCCGAAGAGAGCGTCGGCGTTGTCGGGCATTCCCACGACCGTATTGTTCGCCTGTTCGGTGATGGCGTCCACGAAATCGCCGTAGAGATTGGGACCCACCAGCACCCGCGTCGCCGCCGTGCAGTCCTGACCGGCGTTGAAGTAACCGGCCTCGGCAATGGCCACCGAAGCCGCCGCGATGTCCGCGTCGTCGAAGATGACAACGGGGGCCTTGCCGCCGAGTTCTAAGTGCACTCGCTTGAGGGTCTTGGAGGCGGTCTCGGCCACTTGCATGCCAGCGCCCACCGATCCCGTGATCGAAACCATGGAGGGAATGATGTGCTCCACCAACGCGCGGCCCGTATCGCGATCGCCGCACACGACGTTAAACACGCCGGCCGGCAGTACTTCGGCCATCAACTGCGCCATCAATAGGGTCGAGGCCGGCGTCGTGTCGCTGGGCTTGAGCACCATCGTGTTGCCCGCCGCCAGTGCCGGCGCCCACTTCCACACGGCCATCATCATTGGATAGTTCCAAGGTGTCACCGCTGCGCAGACACCGATCGGCTCGCGGCGAACGTAGCTGGTCATACCTTCCATGTACTCAGTCGCCCCGCGGCCTTCGAGCATGCGAGCGGCTCCCGCGAAAAATCGAATCTGGTCCAACATCGGCGGGACTTCGAACTCCAAGGTAATTGGAATGATCTTCCCGCAGTTCTCCGCCTCTACGGCCACGAGCTCTTCGGCGTGCGCCTCGAAGAGGTCGGCGATCTTGAGTAACGCGAGGCTGCGCTCCGAGGGAGTCGTGCGCTTCCAGGATTGAAATGCCTTGGCGGCGACCTGGAGGGCGGCATCGATGTCCGAGGCGTCCGAGACGGGCGTCTCGGCGAAGGGATCTCCGGTCGAGGGATTGATGAGTTCAACGTACTTCGCACCCTTCGGAGCGACGGTTTCGCCTCCAATGAAATTGGCCAATTGACGCATAGTTCCCCTTCCACACGGGCCGCCAAAGTAGCAATACCCGTAGCCACTCTGCCAGATGGCGCCCAGTCCGCGCAAACGATAAGGGAACCGTATTAGTACCTTGTGGGATAAACAACGACTCTTTTAGTCGCCAATCCACGCTATACTGTCATTATCCGCAGCCGGGAGTCCTTTGGACCACCCGGACTGGAGCCCACAATGCCAGCCACCTCACCAAAGCGAAAAAGTACAAAAAGGGTCGAACGTTCGAACCTCGAACTGATTCCCACGCCCAACGGACTGGACGCGATCGATCGCCAGATAATTGGTCAGTTGCAACTCGACGGTCGTCGCGCCTACGGGGCCATCGCCGAAGAGGTTGGTCTCTCCGAAGCGGCCGTGCGTCGGCGCGTCCAGCGACTCAAGGATTCGGGCGTGATGCAGATCGTCGCCATCACCGATCCGCAACTGCTCGGCTACGGCCGTGAGGCGCTGGTCGGTATTCGAGTCCACGGTGACGTGCGCACGGTGGCCGATCAAGTGGCCGCCATCGACGAGGCCAATTACGTGGTGATGACAGCCGGCAGCTTCGACATCATCGCCGAAGTGATCGCGGTGGACGACGCCGCGTTGGTGCACCTGCTGAATGATTCCATTCGCAGCATCCCGGGGGTAACTGAAGTTGAAACATTTCTGTATCTGAAATTAGCGAAGCAAACCTACGCATGGGGGACCAAATGACAACCAGTGAACTGATTTCGGACGGCATCGTCGTCACGGGCCCGGATCACAAGAGCCAGAACTATTCCGAGCGGGCTCGGCGCCACCTGTGGCTGCAGATGTCACGAATGGGTGCCTACTCCGAGACCAACGAGATACCGATCATGGTGCGCGGCGAAGGTACGCGAATTTACGACGCCAACGGCACCGAGTACTTCGACGGACTCTCCGGTCTGTTCACCAACATGCTCGGCCACGGCCGTAGCGACATCGGCGCTGCGGCCGCCGAGCAGATCAGCCAGTTGGGTTTCTTTCCACTCTGGACCTACGCCCACCCCAAGGCCATCGAACTGGCCGAAAAGGTCGCCAGCCTCGCGCCCGGCGACCTCAATCGAGTTTTTTTCACCACCGGTGGTGCCGAAGCCGTCGAGAGTGCCTGGAAGCTGGCGCGCCAGTACCACAGGATGCGCGGCGACACCGATCGCTACAAGGTCATCAGTCGAGACATTGCGTACCACGGCACGACCCTGGGGGCGCTGACCATCACGTCGCTCGACCCCTATCGCACGCCTTTCGAACCCCTGGTGCCCGGCGCGATCAAGGTGCCGGCGGTCAATTTCTACCGGGCCGAACACCACGCCGATGACCTCGAAGCCTTTGGTCTGTGGTCCGCCCATCAGATCGAAGAGGCCATCTTGCGCGAGGGCCCCGAAACAATCGCGGCGGTCTTCCTTGAGCCGGTCCAGAACGCCGGCGGTTGCTTCAC
>PLXU01000061.1 GCA_003151555.1 Acidimicrobiaceae bacterium
TCGGCAGCTTCCTGCTGCTGGCCGGGCGCCTCGGGGACCTGCTCGGTCGAAAGAAGGTCTTCTTGAGCGGGGTCACTCTCTTCACGGCGTCGTCGTTGGTCTGCGCCCTGGCCCAGAGCCAGGCCATGCTGATCACCGCGCGTTTCTTCCAGGGAATGGGCGGGGCGATTTCGACTTCGGTCATCGTCGCGATCATCGTCACGGAGTTCTCGGGCGCCGCCGAGCGGGCCAAGGCCATGAGCGCGTACCTGTTCGTCGCAGTCGGCGGCGGGTCAATCGGCCTACTCGTGGGCGGTATCCTCACCCAGGCCGTCAACTGGCACTGGATCTTCGTGATCAACGTGCCGATCGGCATTCTCACGCTGGTGATGGGATCGTTCCTCATCAAGGAGAACGCCGGTCTCGGCGTGCACGAAGGCCTCGACATCACGGGGTCGTTGCTCATGACGAGCTCGTTGATCATCGGCATCTACGCCGTGGTGAAGGCCTCGGCCTACGGCTGGGTCTCGGCGCACACGCTCGGCTTTGGCGCCGTCGCCCTCGTGCTCATGGCTATCTTCGTGACGTTCGAATCAATGATCGAAAAGCCCATCATCCCGCTGCGGATCCTCAAGCTGCGCAGCCTGACCGCTTCGAGCGTGGTGCGAGGCCTGGCCTTCTCGGCGATGTTCGCCGTATTCTTCTTCGGCGCGCTGTATCTGGAGAAGGTGCTCGGTTACGCGCCGCTGCGAACCGGCATCGCCTTCCTGCCGATGACGCTCGCCATGGCGGTCATGTCGCTGGGCGTGACCAGTCGCCTACTCATTCGCTACGGCCCGATGAAGCTGCTGGTGCCGGGCATGTCGGCCGTCATTGTTGGCTTGATGCTGTTGACCCAGACCTCGGTGGAGGCCAACTACTTCACTTCGATCCTGCCGGCCTTCTTGCTGTTGGGCTTTGGCATGAGCATCTCGGCGGTACCGCTGCTCACCATTGCGATGGCCGACGTGCCCCGGGCCGACGCTGGTCTCGCCTCGGGAATCGTCAACGTCTCGATGTGGCTGGCTTCGTCGGTGGCGCTGGCCATCTTCGGCACCCTGGCCGCGTCCAAGACGTCCTCGATGCTCGCGAACGGGGCGACCCCCGCCTCGGCCTTGGTGGCGGGCTATCACGTGACGTTCCTCATCGGCACTCTCTTCGCGGCCCTCGGTCTGGCCGTCACCGTGGTGGTGCTGCGAGCCCCGGCCAACGAAGTGCTCAACGCGCAGATGGCGGAGAGCGACGAGTTCGACATGAGCGAGCTCGATGTCTTCGCGGGCGAGTTCTAAAGCGGCCACACAATCGAGACGTCCACGCGACGGGCCACCCGAACTCATTTGCGTGGGTGGATTGGCGGCGACAAGTACGCACGCCGACGTGACCAATCGACGAAGAGTTCGAACTGGCCGCCACGTCGGGACTTAGGACTCTAGGCCAACAATTTGGGGGTCGTTAAGTTTCTATACAGGGATTGACGTGTTCGAACCTGAGTCATTGGCGTCCCACGACTGGCATCTCGCTTCTCGAAAAATAAAGACCTAGGAGTCACATCATGAAAGCACTCGTCTACGAAGGCCCCGGCAAGAAGAGTTGGAAAGACGTACCGAACCCGGTCATCAAGCAGCCGACTGACGTGATTGTCAAGATGGTGGCCACCACGATCTGCGGTACNNGTTGAGATTGGCCGAATTCTGGGCCACGAGGGCATCGGCGTGATCACCGAGGTCGGTTCCGGCGTGAGCCAACTCGCGGTGGGCGACCGCGTGATCCTGGCCTGCGTGAGTTCGTGCGGACGCTGCTCGAACTGCCGCCAAAGCCTCTACAGCCACTGCCTCGACCCCGAGGGTGTCGCCGGCATTGGATGGATCTTCGGCTACATGATTGACGGAACCCAGGCCGAGTACGTGCGAGTCCCCTTCGCCGAGAACTCGGTCTACAAGGTTCCCCAGGGCATGACCGACGCTGAGGGCATCCTGCTGTCGGACATCCTGCCCACCGGTTTCGAAATCGGCGTGCAGTACGGCCAGGTCAGCCCCGGCGACGTCGTCGCCGTCATTGGCTCCGGTCCCGTGGGACTGTCGGCCGTGATGACCGCGCGTCTCTACGGTCCGTCCAAGATCATCGCCATCGACCTCGACAGCGCCCGCCTCAAGCGGGCCGCCGACTTCGGTGCGACCGACACGGTGAACTCCGGTGACAAAGACTGGAAGGAGCAAGTGCTCGCCCTGACCGACGGCGCCGGCGTTGACGTCGCCATCGAAGCCGTGGGCGTGCCCGCGACGTTCACGATGGCCACGGAGATCGTTCGCCCCGGAGGCAACGTTGCCAACATCGGTGTGCACGGCAAGTCCGTCGACCTCAAGCTCAACGAGCTGTGGATCAAGAACATCGACATCTCGATGGGACTGGTCAACACCAACACGCTCGGCATGCTGCTCAAGCTGGTCGAAGGTCACAAGCTGCCGGCCGACAAGTTCGTCACGCACGAATTCTCGTTCGACCAGGTGATCGAGGCCTACGACGTCTTCGGTAACGCATCGAAGTACGACGCGCTGAAGGTCCTCATTCACTAACGCCGCTGCCAGTATCGCAAGACGCCCACCCGCTCGGGTGGGCGTCTTGCGTTTCGTTCGCTTCTTTACTCAGCTATGACAACGCGACGAAGGCCAATCGTCGGCCCGGTTCTGCGGCGGTTCGCCTCGGATCAGTGCCACTGCCAACTATCTTCGAGGACTGTCGCCGCGCGGTGGTCGGCCGACTTCGTGGTCGACGTGATCGTGATGATCTCGACGTGGGACTTGTGTCGAACGTACAACTGGAGTCCCTGCACTACTCCGCCCGCGACGCCGGTGGGCAATTGATAGGTAGCCGTAATCTCCTGGCCCATCGCCAGTTGGACGACGGCGGTCTTCAGGTCCTCGAACCCGGCCTTGGTGAGTTGCGCCTTGATTTGAGGTTCGATCACGGAGAAGTAGGAAGGTCCCGTGGGCAGGCCCGCCGACGATTCCACGATGATATTGATGTTGGACGCGAAACCGTTGCTGATGGGACCAACCGCAAAGAACTTGACGGCGCTCTTGGCCGCCTGCTCTATCTCCTTCGTCAGTCCTTTTTTCAGGGCCGGATCGGCCCTGGTGGCCCGGCCAAGAATCTTGCTGATGTCTGCGCCGTTGAGCGGGATCGTCACCCACTTGACGGGCAGCGAGAAGGAGAATCCGTACTTGGTCTCGTTGACGCGTGTCCCCGCTGCGCCGGCGGGCAACGCGCAGAGTGCCACCATCGCTGCGGCGGCGATAAAGAGCATCACGCCACGTCGGCGTGTATCCACTGTGCTCATCCGGTCTTCATCCTCACTGTCCTTGGGCAATGTAGCCCAACTGGAAATTCTTCCGGCCAACGTCACCGTGGTGGCCATTGATGAGTTGGCGCTCGGGGAAGTGACGTGCGCTAAAAGGGCGCAACCGTGGGCGATTGTCGAGAAATGCGGCTACCAGCCGTAGGGCGAGCAACCGCCTTGATCAGGGACTTGGCCGTGGGTCACGCGCATGCCAATGAGGATCTGCTGGTCCCGCGAGGCTTCACCGGCCAGCGGGGCGTAGCGGTGCCCCCCGAACTGGGACCAGGTCCCGTTGGCAAAACCAATGCCCGAGTACACGGGTCCAACCATGTCCCAGTCGCCCGACACCTCGCAGACGGCTACCCGTTGCCACTCATGACGGAGTTCGTCGATGTTGAGGCGCACGCTCGACGCCGCCACCACCAGCGCGTGGCGCAGCGGGGTCGCCACGACGGGTTCGGGCAGCACCGCGACAATAACTTTTGGTGGCTTGATTGTGATGGTGGCGCCCGCGGGTGAGGACAGCGGTACGACCGCGGTCAAGATTGATACCAACAAGGCGAACATGATCCTTCGCACGACTATCTCCTTCTCTACGCGCGGAGACCATCACACTGTCTTTCGACGGGGTTGCATGCGACGGCACCAACCTGGGCGGGCGAAAATGCCCCACCAAAGGGCGCAGTTGGGTTCGGTCACGTGTTCCACAGCTCTGTGGGTGACAACAAGGCAGGCGATGCTGCCGGAGAAAAGCCTAGTTGGAGGGCCTTTCGAGAAGCCTGTGAATAGACACAATCTTCATTAAACTCCCCTTGACCAGGAAGTACACCCTCAAAATACCGGGTAAAAGCGCTAATTGTGATGGGCGTTGACCCTTTTGCAAGGCCCTTTTATACAGATTATTGCTACGCCAGCCCTCTGGCCGACAACACAACTAGCGCCGCGGCCATCGAAAGGGGGACGGCAATCAGGCCAAGTCGACTCGCTCGGGCGATCGACGGGCTCGCCCCGGCCATCCGGGCCGCCTTCAGCCACAGTATCCAGGCGAGAGACCCCGTCACGAAGAGATTGGGCCCCAGGTTGAGTCCGATAAGTAGGGCGAAGGGGTGCGACGGGGTGCGCGCCGCGAGCAACGAGGCGGCCGGCAGGTTGTTGACCACGACGGAAAGGACGGCCGCCAGACCGGCGCTGGCCCAGGTGTCGAGGTGTCCGAGCACGTTGGCGGGGCCGGACCAGAGTCGTCCGAGGGTGCCGAGCGCCACGGCAATGCCAAAGAGGCCGACCAGCACCGGCACCCCGACCACTTCCAACACGTGGTGGATGTTCTCCTTCTGGCGCGCTAGACGAATACCCACGACGATCGCGCCCACGGCGAACACGGCCAGGGCCGGCGAATGCAGCACCACCACCAACACCGTTGCCGCCAGCACCGCGGCCAGCCCAAGTCCCAGCGTCGGCTTCGCCACCTCAGTCGGCTCCACGTGGTCAATCGTGAGCCCGCGACGCTCCGCCACCACGATGACGCCAGCGGTCACAGCGAGGGCCGCCAACGCGGGGGCCCACATATCGGCGAAGAAGGCGGCCCCGCTCAGGTGAAAGTGACCGAGGACGATCAGGTTCGTCAAGTTAGAGCCGGGCAGGAAGAGCGATCCGGCGTTGGAGAGCAACAGGCATCCGTAGAGCAGGGGTGCTTCGCCGCCGCCGCGGCGACGCGCCGTGTAGATGAGCACGGGCGTGAGAAACGCCACCGAGGTGTNNAAAGAGCACCACGCCATTGGTCGAGGCGCGAGCCAACTGGTCGCCGGCCGAGGCGAAGAGACCGTCGTCGTTGGCCACCAAGCCAACGAGCAGGAGCCCGGTCACCAGCACGAACGGCGACCAGTCCTGATCGGCCGCCAACCTCGCGTCCGCCGCGTTGACCGCGATGGCGATCAGCAGTCCGACGACGCCCACGAACATGAGCACCCAGCTGAGATGCGTTCGCCACCGCGAGGGGTCCCGGATCCCGTAGGAATTCTGTTGCACCCGTTCAAGTCTGGCACTGCGGCACGATGGCGCCGCAACCTCGAAGGCTCGAAAGATCACGACCACCATTTCGATAGATTCTTTTCAATACCGGGAACGTCACGACAACGAAAGGCACGACAATGACAGATGATCGCTCCTCCGTCTACGAATTCGCCGGCGGCGCGCCGGCCTTTCTGGCCCTCGCCACGGCGCTCAACGATCGCTGTCTCGAAGATCCGGTGCTCAATCACCCGTTCTCCCACCCCGGTCATCCCCAACACCTCGAGCGCCTCGCCGGCTACCTGGGTGAGGTCTTCGGCGGGCCACCCGCGTACTCACAGACGTGCGGCGGACACTCGGCGATGCTCTTGATTCACGCCGAGTCGGGTGCCGACGACGACCTGGCGGATCGTTTTGTCGCCTGTTTTGATCAGGCCGTCGAGGATGCGGCGTTCCCCTACGACCTGGAGTTCCGTCAGTTACTTCACGAATACATGGTGCTCGCCGCGCGCGAAGTGCACACGTACTCTCCTCAGGGTTCCGTCGTGCCATTGGATACCAAGATGCCGCGGTGGTCGTGGAACGGACCAGTAGCGCGCGAAGAGTATTTGTAGGACCTTCATCGAAGGCGGAGACCNNGTAGGGCCGTCATCGAAGGCGGAGACCCTCTACATTCACCCCCCGGAGACGGTGAAGTCAGCGTCCCGCCAGGGCTCGGACTGCGACTCGTAATATTCCTCCGCCGCCGCCCAGCGCTCGATCCACTCATTCGAATTTTGAGCGCGATGCACTTGACGTTTAGCTCGAAGCTCGTCATTCGTGCGCACGTAGACGGTGACGTCGAGCAAGTCCCGCAATGGCGGTCGCAACGTGTACACGCCCTCCACGATCACTACCGCCGGCTCTTTGGTCTCCACCCAATTGCCCATCGCGGCGCGTTGCCAGTCGTACTGCTGATAACGCAACGCGGAATTGCCCTCTCGAAGAGGTTCAAGGACTTGCGACTTCAGTCGGCGCCAGTCGAAGTACTGTTCGTAACCATCCGCTGGACTTAGGGCGGCCCGTTCAANNTTCATCGCCAATGTCGCTGTAGAAATCGTCGCCTTCAACAATGGCGACCGGCAGGGGAATGTGCACCGCCAACTCGCGCGCCAACGTGGACTTGCCCGATCCGCTGCGCCCGTCGATGCCCACGACCACCGGCCAGTGCGTCACCGCCAGTACCGCCCGTACCAACGTTGAAACCACGTCGCTCGAGTAAATCACTGTTCATATTGTGTCAGTTAGCTACCAACGAGCGCGAATTTCCCGGTCAATTTTGAATAAAAACGGGTAACTCGTTCTGTCCCAGTAGCTCATTAACAAACGCCGCGAACGACGACACGTGGCGATGGTCGCTCTCATGACACAGTTGGAGCGGATCGACGTGGATCGCGCCCATTCCCACGTTCCTCACGCCAACGACGTCGCAGTGCCACGGGTCACCCACGTGCACGCAACTGGAAGCGTCAGCATTGAGCGTCGCCAATGCCATTTCGAACGGTCGCGGATCGGGCAAAAAGAGCACCCCGTGTGCGACTATGGTCACCGC
>PLXU01000033.1 GCA_003151555.1 Acidimicrobiaceae bacterium
GCTCATTGAGGCGCGCGGTCGCGCTCCGTGGTCCGAGCGAGCGCTACGCGCGTGAACGTGCCCGATGTCGGTGAGCGCACGCGCGTCTCAGGCGCGGAGCTCTTCGCGCGTTACGCCTATCCCCCCAACGAACTTGGTTATTGCGGCCCGGGGGAGCCGGCCGCCCTGCTCGAGGCCGCCGTCGAAGGTGGCCAGGAGTCGCTGCTCGCGCACCTCGCGCGCCAATTCGAGGGGGCGTGGCCCTACCTCGAACTGATTGCCGGCTGCAACGACGTCGCCGATCCGCTCGATCGTCGCGTCGTTGAGGCGTACTGGATTGGGAACGACTTGACGCGCCGCGTCCCGCCCTCGGTACTGGCCGCGTCACTCGACGAGCGCTTCTCTCGCCGGGCGGGGACGCGGTTTCCTCCGCTGATCGCCGCGGCCTGGAATGGCGGCGTGGCGCAGCACAACTTTCACGTCTTCGCCGTCTATCCCTGGCTCGGCCTGCTGCGCGCCGGGCATTCGAGTGTTCCCCTTGACGTGCTGGACCAGTGTCGCGTTCGCTGGGGCCATGTAGTGGCGCTGAGCGGGGACCTCGTCACGGTCGCGAGTCGCGNNGGCTCGAACTCGTCGGAAGCCAACTGCTACTCGGTGACGAACGCGTCGAGGTTGTTCGTCGTGGTGTCGAGGGCGTCGGATTCATCGATCACCTCGCCGCCGGAGACGCGGTCGCGCTTCACTGGGACTGGGTGTGCGAACGTCTGAGCGGTCGTGCGCTTCGACGGTTGCAGGCGGCGACGTTGGACAACCTCCGGGCTGTCAACTCGCTGGAGGCGTGCCCTCCGGGCGCCGCCTTCGAGCGTGCGTAATAGCCAAGAGGCACCCAGCCGTGAAGTTGGAACTCCGCCCAACTGCGGAGCGGACGTCGCAGCGGGCGGTCTTGCGCCGATGGCGAGCCATGCGCCGCAGAATGGTGGGCGGCTTCGGCCAGCCAAAGGATTGCTTCCGGCACCTCCGCCAACCGTGCGTAACCCACCTCCACGGCGAGGTCCCGGTGGGCGATCATCACGCGCACCGACGAAAGTCGTGCTCGAACCGATCAAAGGGAAAGGAGTGTACTCACAACAATCCAACGTCGTGCTCGCCGGCGTGACCACACGCATTCTTGAGGTTCGAGCGACGCCAATTATTGACGCCACCGTCCGGTAGCGGCGGGGTGATTCACCGGGGCTGGTCGCTCAATTGTGCTCGGGGACCATGACGATGGCACCACAGGGGCATTCCTTTACACAGATCCCGCATCCCTTGCAGAAGTCGTAGTCGAACTGGTAGCGCATATTCTCGCCCAACTTGATGACGGCGTTGTCCGGACAGACGCCAAAGCAGTTGTCGCACTCAAAGCAGTTGCCGCACGACATACAGCGGCGTGCCTCGAATAGCGCGTTGTCTTGCGTGAGACCGCCAATGACTTCTTCGAAGTTGGTCTGGCGCCGGACTCGCTCGAGTTCTGGACGTTCGGTACGCGGTGCGTCCGCGTAGTACCAGGTATTGAGAAGTTCGAACGAAGCGAGTTCGTGGCGAACTTTCGCCTCGGCACTGCGCCCCATTACGAAGTCGTCGATACCGTGGGCGGCCCGCTTGCCGTGTCCGATGGCAACCGTCGCCGTGCGCTGAGCCGGGACGGCATCACCTCCCGCGAAGATGCCGGAAGGGCTTGCCATCATCGAGTCGAGCACCTCGACGGCGCCGTCACGCACGTTGACATCGTTCGCGTGCTCGAGCAGCGAGAGATCGGTGTCCTGTCCGAGGGCGAGGACCAGCGAGTCGGCATCGAGCTGTTCGAACTCACCCGTGGGTTCGGGGAATCCCTCTTCGTTGAGCTTCATCTTTTCGAGCATGATTCGATCACCGTCGAATTTGCTGACCGTCGAGAGCCAACGCACGGTGACGCCCTCGCCGAGCGCCTGTTCGAGCTCTTCGCCGCTCGCGCCCATGCGTTCGCGGTTGCGGCGGTAGACAATGACGGCGTCAGTCGCCCCGAGGCGACGCGCGGTGCGAGCGGCGTCGAAGGCAGTGTCGCCACCACCGTAGACGACGACTCGCCGCCCGAGCAGCGGCGCATCGTCGTCGGCGACCTGGTGCAGGAAGCTCACCGCGTCAATGACGCGAGATGAGTCACCCGCTGGGATGTCGACCCGCTTGCCTAGTTGGGCCCCGACCGCGAGAAAGACGGCGTCGAACATTCCGTCGCGGCGTTCTTGTTCTACGTCGTGGACGACATGTTCGAGTTGGATCTCCACGCCCATGGCGACGATGCGAGCGATCTCTGCGTCGAGTACGGCGCGCGGGAGTCGATAGGCCGGAATGCCGTAGCGCAACATGCCGCCTAGACGTGGGGCGGAGTCGACGAGGCGGACGTGATGGCCGAGTCGGCGAAGGTGATAGGTCGCACTCAGTCCCGCCGGTCCCGCACCGACGACGAGGATTCGTTTTCCGGTGTCGGGACCTGGTTCGGGCAGGGCCCAGCCCTTCTCGACAGCGAGGTCGCCGAGAAAGCGCTCCACGGCGTTGATGCCGACCGCTTCGTCTACCTGGACCCGATTGCATGCGGTCTCGCACGGATGAAAACAGACTCGACCCATGATGGCCGGAAGGGGATTATCTTCGACGAGCATGTGCCACGCGGCCTCGTAGTTTCCCGATTCAGCCTCGTAGAGCCAGCCCTGGATGTTCTCGCCGGCGGGGCACGCGTCGTTACACGGCGGCAGGCGGTCCACGTACACCGGGCGTTCGACACGCCAAGAACCAGTGTGGTTCGCTCGACTGGAGCCGACGTCCAAGGTGATCGCAAAGGGATTCGTCATGAAGACTGCTCCATCTCTGGCTGGAGAAGCCCGTAGCGTGCGATGTTCTCGTCGGCCATTGACTGCAGGTGCGCGATGACGTCGGGGCGAGGGTTGGCACCAAAGAGGTGGGCGAATCGACGCTGAAGTGAAAGGTATTGCTCGACGGGGACCGGCCGGCGGATGTGCGAAACCGACGTCACCACGCCGTGTTCGGCCTCAAAGACTGGAAACAGACCCGACTCGGTGGCGAGGCGGGCGATGTGAATTGTTTCATCGGACGCCGATCCCCATCCGAGCGGACAGGGAACGAGGATGTGCAGGTAACGAGCGCCGCGCAACTCCATGGCGCGTTCGACCTTGCGCTCGAGGTCGTGCAGGTCGGCGACCGTCGCGGTAGCGACGTAGGGAATGTCGTGCGCCATCGCGATGCGCGGAAGATCCTTACCCTGACCGAAGTTGTTGCCCGGTTCGGGCCCCACGGCTTCGGTCGTGGCGGTGCGCGCGGCCGGCGGCGTCGCCGCCGAGCGCTGGACGCCGGTGTTCATGTAGCCCTCGTTGTCGTAGCAAATGAAGAGCACGTCGTCGTTGCGTTCGAACATCCCCGACAGACATCCAAAACCAATGTCCACCGTTCCTCCGTCGCCCGCCTGGGCGACGACGCGCACGTCCTTGTTTCCCTTGGCTCGTAGTGCGGCGGCGACCCCGGTCGCCACGGCGGGGGCGTTACCAAAGAGTGAGTGCAACCACGGGATTCTCCACGACGTTTCGGGATAGGGCGTTGAGAAGACCTCGAGGCAACCGGTGGCGTTCACCGCGACGATTTGGCCGTTGGTGGCACGCATCGCTGCGTCGAGGGCGTAGCGCGCTCCCAATGCTTCGCCACAGCCCTGACAGGCGCGATGGCCCGAGTCGATCGAGTTGGTCCGATCCGATTGAGCCTGCACCGTGCGCTCATCTTCGTTGAGGAGTCGGTTGCCGACGGCGAAACTACCAACTTGGTAGAAGTGGACTCGTTGGCTCGTCATGCGGGTATCTTTGGGGACACTGTGCCGCGGTCGCGTAGAAGGTTTTCCGCCGAGGGACCCGAACGTCGAGACGCCTGCATTCGGGCGCGTTCTCGATCGACAGCTCCCTGGTCGAGGTCAAGGAACGTGAGCGGCGCGAGCTCATCGCGTGACGCGTCGTCGAGGACCTTTTCTAGGGAGCGTCGGGTGATGGCTCGACCGCCGAGACCCGCGATGACGGTTCGCAGAAGAGTCTGCTCGTGATGAATCGCGATGGCGATGTCGGTCGAGAGCACACCACCGGCGCCGATGCTGAAGGCCTTTTCGATCACGACGATCTGGCGGGCGTGCGCGAGCGCGTCGCGAACGGCTTCGCTCGGGAACGGTCGAAACGACGTGACGCCGAGTACACCGACCAGCTCGCCCAGGTCGCGGCGCGCGTCGACCGCATCTTTCAAGGTGCCGAGAACCGAGCCCATGGCGACAACCACGGTTTCAGCGTCGTCGGTACGATACGGGCGCACCAGCCCGCCGCTGTCACGTCCCGTTGACTCGAAGAACTCGCGAGCGATCTCGGGAATAAGTTCTAACGCGTCGAGTTGACGTAAGTGGGCGAGGTAGCGCACCTCTTCGAACGCCTCGGGCCCGACCATGGCGCCAATGGAAACTGGAGCTTTCGTGTCGAGCATTTGTCGCGGTTCGTAGGGCGGCAGGAAAGAATCCACGTAGGACTGATCGAGCAGGTCGACACCCTCGACGGCGTGGGTCAAGATGAAGCCGTCGACGCACACCATGACGGGGACCGAGAGTTCTTCGGCGAGGCGGAAAGCCTGGACGTGGAGGTCCGAAGCCTCCTGATTGCTCTCCGCGAAAAGTTGGATCCATCCTGAATCGCGAACCGCCATCGCGTCGCTGTGATCGTTCCAGATGTTGATCGGCGCCCCGATAGCGCGATTCGCGAGCGTCATAACGATTGGTAGACCCAGTCCCGCAGCGTTGTAAACGGCTTCCATCATGAAGAGCAGACCCTGGCTCGACGTCGCGGTGTACGCCCGAGCGCCGGTTGCTGAGGCACCGATCGCCACTGACATCGCCGCGAACTCAGACTCGACGTTGATGAACTCGCACGGCGCGAGCGTGCCCGCTTTCACCATCGCACCCACAGCTTCGATGATGTGGGTTTGAGGTGATATCGGATATGCGCACACGACCTCGGGCCGACAGAGGGCCACCGTTTCGGCGATCGCTTTCGAGCCTTCAATTTGTCGAAGCACGAGCGACCTCCTTTACTTTCGACGCGACGTAGTCAAAGGCAGCCTTGACGGCCGCGGCGTTGCGCTCACCGACGGGGCCAATGAAGTGTTCGCGCACGGCCTTGTCGATGGCGTCGCACGTGATCTCGCCGGTGAGCGCGGCAAACCCGCCGAGCAGTGCGGCGTTAGGCAGCGGACGGCCGAGATGTTCGAGAGCGATCTGCGTCGCGGGGCACGTCATGAGGCGCTCGATGTGATATTGGTCGAAGAAGTCACCGAAACCTAGGTCAGAGAAACTGCTCGACGAATTAATCAGGACATAGCCGTCCGGCGACAGGCCAGAAAAGAGATCCACTTGGTGGATCAAGGTGACGTCTTGGATGATCACGGCGTCGGGTTCCATGACGGGCTCGTGAGTACGAATGACCCGGTCGTCAAAACGACAAAACGAGACGACGGGGGCCCCGGTGCGCTCCGACCCGAAACTCGGAAAAGCCTGGGCGTGACGCCCCTCATCAAAGGCCGCGACCGAGAGAATTTCGGCCGCCGTGACGACCCCCTGACCCCCCCTGCCATGAATACGGATCTGAAACACGGTCCGGTTGCCTTTCGCCAGGGCAAAAATCTGCCGTGAACTGAGGGTACCTTGGCGAGGCCCCATTTCGATAAGGGCTTTAGTCACGAATTTGGGCAACTTGGTCGCCGGGTTTCGAAGGCCGCAGCTGAGGGCTTCTTTCTGTGTGACTCTGGCGCCTTCTTGCCTCGCTGCAAGCCAAATAGTTATCCAGGAGGACGCAGATTTCTACTTCGCTACTTGGCAATCTGAAGTCGGATCTGGCCACCACTGAAGCCGCAGTGTGGCGATTCAGTTGGCGTTGTTGGGCGTCTCCTGTGATCGCAATCTCGGTCTCATTCACAGGAGCCTTTGCCTGGCGCACGCGAATTTTCCAGCTCGCGCCGTTGCGTACGGATCTGTTTATCCCAACTGAAGAGTGGAGTTGGAGTCGGTGATCAATTGATGCTGCACGTCCATTGAAACGCTTTCGAACAACGCTCACGCATCTGTGATACTGGATTTCGTGACGCGAGAGGCACAGGTACCGCAGCCTCAGGGTAAAGACGATGCTGGGTCGACGACGAATGTATTGGCCCTCAGTGTGCCTGACGCACTCGCTGCGCTGAGCACCTCGAGCGGCGGTCTCGATGCGGATGAATCGGCACAAAGACTCTTGATTGACGGATTGAACGCATTCCCTTCGCCGAAGCAGAACTCGTTGGTTCTCGAGTTTGCCGCACAATTCGCCAACATGTTCGCAATACTGTTGTTAGTCGCATCTGGTCTCACGTTTGCGACGTATTTGCTCACCTCACCTCGCAACACCGCGAATTTGGATCTCGCTTTTGGAATTCTTGGCGTGGTCTTTCTAAATGCATTTATTGGATTCTTCCAGGAGCACGCGGCTGAACGAACGGCCCAAGCGCTTCAAGCATTGGTGCCCCATTCGGCTCGAATACTTCGGGCCGGAGAATTAGTGGAGGTTCCAGCTGAGCAACTCGTGGTCGGTGACGTTGTGGTCATCGAGGCGGGAGACACTGTTTCTGCGGACTGTCGAGTAATTGAGGCGTTTGGACTTTTCGTCGAGATGGCGGCGCTCACGGGCGAAAGCCAGCCGCTTTCTCGCCGTCCTGAGCCAGTGAGTCCTCATTGCCAACCGCTTGAGGCGAGTAACTGCTTGTTCACGGGGACCTCTGTGACGAGCGGGACCGGGAAGGCGGTCGTGTTCGCGACTGGTCTGCGAACCGAGTTTGGTCGTATCTATCGTCTGACGGCCGAGTTGCCCCGTGAGACGAGCCCGTTGCAACGCCAGGTGAGTCACATGGCTCGCCGGGTCGCCATCGTTGCGATCGTCGCCGGAGCGCTCTTGTTTGCCGTTCGAGTCATGACTGGCAATCCAGCATCACTGTCATTCGTCTTTGCGCTCGGGGTGATGGTGGCGTTGGTGCCTGAGGGTCTGCCAGCCACCTTGTCGGTGTCGCTCGCGATTGGCGTACGGCGCATGGCTCGGCGACACGCCCTCATAAAACGGCTTGTCGTGGTCGAGACGCTCGGTTCGACCACGGTGATCTGCACCGATAAGACCGGGACGATCACGAATGGCGAGATGACGCTCCAACAGATATTCGAATCGGGCCGCAGTCATGCCGTGGCGGGGCTCGGCTACGCCCCCGAGGGCGAAATGGAGAAATCCGGCGGAGTGGTCAACTTGCTCAGAATCGGAGCTTTATGCTCCGACGCGCGCCTACTGGCGCCGACTGAGGACCGAGGGTGGCGGATTCTCGGTGACACTACCGAAGGCGCGATACTCGTGGCGGCGACGAAAGCGGGCGTCAACATCGCAGGTGAATTATTGCGCGCACCCCGAGTCGGGGACTTTCCTTTTGATGCCGATCGCAAGATCATGACCACGCTGCATCAGGTCGGCGATGGTGTTCAAGCGTATGTCAAGGGATCACCCCAAGCGCTGATCGAGCGTTGCACCGAGGTGCAATGGAACGGTGAGGTGGTTCCATTAGGGCCCGAGATCCGACAACAGATCGAGAGGGCCAATGACACTATGGCGGACGCGGCGTTACGCGTGTTGGCCATTGCCACGAAGACCGTGGCTTCGTCACAAGTCGCGCAGGAAGACGCCGAGCACGCACTCACCCTTCTCGGTCTCGTCGGCATGGTTGATCCACCTCGCGCGGAGGTGGCTGATGCAGTGAAGGATTGCCATCGGGCGGGAATTGCCATTTTCATGGTCACGGGCGATTACGGACTCACCGCGGAAGCAATCGCTCGACTCGTTGGCATTGTGCAATCAAGCACCGTTCGGGTGGTGACCGGCTCCGACCTGGACGCAATGAATGAGGCCACACTCGTAACGATTCTGCGTGGGAAAGATGGAGTGATCTTTGCGAGGGTGCGTCCGGAGCACAAACTTCGCATCGTGCTGGCCCTGAAGGCCCTTGGCGAAATCGTCGTCGTTACCGGCGACGGAGCGAACGATGCGCCCGCACTCAAGAGCGCCAGTGTGGGCGTGGCAATGAGCGAAGGCGGTACGGACGTCGCACGGGCCGCCGCCGAGATGCTCCTCCTCGATGACTCCTTCGCATCGATCGTGTCGTCAATCGAGATGGGCCGTGCCGTGTATCAGAACATTCGCCGCTTCCTCGTGTATCTCTTCAGCCACAACCTCGCCGAGCTGGCACCAATCCTCGTAGCCGCATTCGTCGGTTTTCCATTGGTACCCTTGTCTGCCCTTCAAGTTCTTGCCATTGACCTGGGTTCCGACGTCTTGCCGGCGTTAGCACTTGGTGCCGAAGCGCCCGAGCGCGACACGATGAACCGTCCACCGCGACCGGCCAGCGAGCACCTGTTCTCTTCCGAGGTTGTGCGCCGATTCATCTTTCTCGGGACTATCGAGTCTCTCGGCGTGGTGTTCGCATTCTTTTGGCGTATTCACTCCGCACACATACCTTTCTCGGAGTTCACGGCATCAAATGCGACGTACCGTGAAGCACTTACAATGACGCAAGGCGGAATCGTGGTGAGCCAATTCTTCAATAGCTTCGCCGTACGTACTGATCGAGAGAGTGTGCTGCGGATCGGCTTCTTCTCCAATCCGCCGCTCATCGCCGCCGGCGCGTTTGGGCTGGCGTTCGTGTCCTGCGTGAGTTACGTACCGCTCCTACAAAGGGTGTTCAACACCGCTCCGTTGCGCGTTTCGGACTGGCTGCTCCTGATCAGTTTCGGGGTCATGCTGCTCGTCGCTGATGAGATTCGAAAAGCGGTACATCGTCACTTTCAAAATGCTATAGAAGGTTAACGCTCGTGCGATGGAGTGAATTCGGGCCATCATCGATTCGCTTCCAGTCCGTGATGTCAAGTACCACGATTCCTACGCCGATCACTTCGTTCTCTATGGTCACCGGATACAGATTGGTCAACCACGTACGAGTCACTCCTGGGTCGCTTGACGTCTCGCCCGACACCTCTCGATTTGCGACCGGCGAGTTGGTGTCAAGCACGAACTGATAGTTAGGTTCAAGCTGGGGCCAAAGGGTGGGGACGACTTCTTCAACGGTTCGTCCCAGCTGGTCGCTTACTGAACCGCCGTGTATGGCAGCCAGCATTGGATTAATTCGCACTATTCGAAAATCACGATCCACAAAGCCGAGTCCGACGATGGAAGTCGATTGATACGCGTCGAGGATTGACAGGGCCTCCGCCGCCGCGCGATCGGCCGCGCGAACATGCTCTTCAACCATTTTGAGATCGGTATCGGATTCGAACGGTACGTTCCTCGTTTCACTCTTTGACGAAGTCGACGACGCCAGTGGGGCGGACCGACCTCGACCGCTCGACTTCACTTCGTACAGGCTCCGGTCAGCGTCGCGAACTAGTTGCTTCGCGTCTCGTTCCAAGGGATCAAGCGAGGCGAAGCCGATGCTCACGGTTGGGCGTTTAGGGGAAGTCAATGCTTTGCTCATTCGCAAAGCGATCACCGACGCATCAGCGAGAGACGACGCTGGCAGCACGACCGCAAATTCGTCTCCGCCAATTCTTCCAACAACATCGAAGCTACGACTCAACTCCACCAAGGTGGATCCCACGCTCTCTAAGGCGTCGTCGCCCGCCGAATGACCATACGTGTCATTGAATGCCTTGAAGAAGTCGATGTCAATCATCAAGAGGCTCAGTGATTCATTCTGACGAAGCGCACGGTTGATTTCGACCTCCAGTCGTTCGTAGAAGGCGCCGTGATTAAGGCAGCCGGTGAGCGCATCGGTCGTCGCCATTGACGTGAGATTCGTCCTCAGGCTCATCTCGTCGTCCAGTAGGCGCACGCGCGCTGTTGAGACTCCTACCGCAATCACCACGAGTCCTACGAGCAGCATCGCGAACATTGAGATTTCCGACGTTGATCTATTGATCACCGGTTCGTCGAGCCAGATGTAGATGAATTCACCGAGCGTTGCGATTCCGCACACGATTACCTGGCGCACTTCGAGTGCGAGGGCAGCACACACAATCGGTAAAACCAGGAAGAATAGTATTGGACTGTCCGTGCCTCGATCAAGATGGATCGACGTCGCCAAGATGATTCCAGCGGCGAGCGTCCAGCCAAACGAATAGTGACTTCGCCACCCTGTTGAGGCGTAACGTTTCGCGCGAGGAAAGGTTGAAATCAACGCGAGGATGACAACCGAGGTGAGCGTGATGAGAAAGACCCGATGCGGTCCGTGGGGCGTTAGCACGAAGTACACGAGGGCGCAGACGGCCTCTCCGATGAACACGAGGATACCGACGTGAAGGTAATGTAACCAGAAGCGCCTCGCGTATTCTTCGCCGTCGATACCAGGCGGTTTCGAAGTGACCGAGCCAGGGTCATCCCTTTTCGGGCTACGCTCTTTGAAAATTGAGCTCATTTGAATTCCCTCTCGGTTCGGAAGAGTTCCTTACGACTCATTGATGCCTCCAGCGCGTAGCGATCGCCGCCACTTTCCACGCTCTAAATTCTGAGTTATGAGAGAAGTTTGGTCTGAGTCCGCGAGACAGAAGTAGGGCCAAACGTCATCATTTGGCCGGTAACTGGCCGTTGTGACGGCTAAGTGTCGAAGGCGACTAGCACGGCGGCGCCACTGAATCTGTCGTGCGCGAGGTCCTCAAGCGCGCGGTCGGCTTCGGTGAAGTGGTACGGATGCACGGTCGAACGCATGCCAATTTTTTCCGCGATTTCAAGGAGTTCGCGGCCGTCGTGACGGGTGTTCGCAGTCACGCTGCATAACGTCCGCTCTTGAAAGAGGTGGCGTTCATAATTGAGCGTCGGCACATCGCTGAGATAGATCCCCGCGACCGCGAGCACGCCGCCTCGATCGAGCGCCGCGAGAGCGATTGGCACTATTTCGCCTACGGGCGCGAAGAGAATGGCGCCATCCAAGGGCTCAGGGGGAGGGTCACCGGTGTCGCCCACGCTCGTTGCTCCAAGGGCGAGGGCCAATTGTCGCGACTCAGGTGAGCGGGTCATCACGTGGACGCGGGCTCCTTCGGCGATCGCGATCTGAGCGGTGAGGTGCGCCGATCCGCCGAAACCGTAGATCCCTAGACGACCTCCTTTGGGCAACTTCGTGCGACGAAGCGCGCGGAAGCCAATAATGCCCGCGCAGAGCAGGGGCGCCACGTCCACGTCATCGAAGCCTTCGGGCAGGCGGTACACGAAGTCCTCGTGCACGACGACGAACTCTGCGTACCCACCGTCGATGTCCCAACCGGTGAAGCTGGGATGAAGGCAGAGATTCTCTTGGTCCGCGAGACAGAAGCGACAGGCGCCGCAGGTGCGGGCCAACCACGCCGCGCCAACGCGCTGACCAATGCGCACCGTTGAAGCGCCTTCGCCAAGTTCGTCGACGACGCCGACGATCTCGTGTCCGGGCACCACGAGCGCACGGCGCGGCGTGAGGTCACCTTCCGCGAGGTGCAGGTCGGTGCGACACACGCCACAAGCAACAACGCGAAGGCGCAATTGGCCGGGACCTGGAACCGGCAGCGCACGCTCAATTTGGACGAGTGGATGCGTGTCGATTGGGCCTGGTGTTTTGACGGCCCACGCACGCATTGTCGAAGCCATTTCACCTCCGCTCGCGAAGAAGCAAGTAACTCAACACTCGACGATAGATTCTTTCGGTACGCGCGACAAAGCTTTGCAAACGAAAAGTGGCTTTTGACCTGGGAAGCGTCTTTTTGGAGGCGCCATGGTGCAAAAAAGTGGCGGGTACTCCGCTCACGCTGGAAGTTGGTGAGGGTGAACTCAACGAACGACTAAATGGTGCCGGTCAATGGCCCGCGTCGGGGCGCAGCGCTGGTCGTGCTGGAGCGACTAGCGAGTCGAGATTGCGAAGCGCCCGAATGAGTTGTCTTGTAATCGGGCAAGAGTCCGGTATCGCGGCCAGTCACTCTCCCAGGAGGTCTCGGTGTCGCAAAAGCTCGACGCCGAGGCTCGCGGATACCAGAGCAATGGCGGCCATGACTGCATTGGCGGTCCAGGCGATGGGCGCAGCGGGCGATGCGGCCATTTGGTGAAAGGCAGAGAGGTCAAGAATCCAGTGGTTCATATTCACTACGCTGCCCAGGATCTCGACGAGGAAGAACCACACGAACAACGTGTAGGTAGTGATGCTCACCATTCTGGGGGCAACCGCCAGGACGAGTACTCCCACTCCAACGAGAAGGAGGGCAGGGAACGTCACATTGAGTCCGGCGCTCAACAACGATGAGAATTTGACCGTCGCGTGATCACTAATGGCGCCGACCCACGTTGAGACACCGGCCAACAATCCTCCTAGTACGAGCGCAGTGACAGCGAGCGCGATTCTTTCAATGAGCCACACGGCTCTCGAGAAAGGACGGACGAGGAGGTTTTCCAGTTGCCCGCTTGACTCTTCCATGCGTGCGGCACTGACCTGGCCCAACGCGACGAAGCTCAACGCCACGGCCATGATCAAGAGTGCCACGCTCAGGTATGCGTCCGCGCCGGAAACACCGAGGCGAGCGAAGGCCAACCGTAGGCTCGGTGAGCTAGTGATGATCTTGCCCCCCGATTTCGCGATGCCGCCGAGGAGCAGTCCGTAGGCAAAGATTGACGCGGCCCACGCCAGCAAGACAGAACGCGACAAATACGCGGCGAGGCCCAGGGGAGTCGTTGGGAGTTGGCGAATCGTTAGGACGTTCGAACGATCTGACAAGGTGCCCGCGCCTAAGTCTCGCCTCCCCGCGAGGTAAAGCGTCCCAAGAGAGAAGACAATGACGAGGGCGACAATCGGCACCAGGGCGAAAGGTCTTGGTCTCGTCAGCGGTTGCAATTCTTCGACCCAGCCCAGTGGCGTCGCCCAACGAAGCCATGCGAGACCGGCACTTGAATCGGCGACCATTCGCAGTGCGTAGCTGGCACCGAGAACGACTGACCCCAAACCTGCCGCCTGACGTCGTGACGTCGACAATTGGCCGCAGAATGCACCGACAGCGAGGAACATGAGGGCACTACTCACCACTGCCAATGCGAAGAACACGGCGCCGCCAGCGCTGATAGCGACTTTCGGGGAACGCCCGACGGCCACCGCAATGATTGACGTCAAGGCAAAGAGCGAGGTCGCGCCTGCGGCCATGCCAAGCAGAGCCTGTCGCGCCGCGCTCGTGCGCGTTACTTGACCGACGAGAAGGAGTTCCCAACGTCCGGCGTCCTCTTCTCCACGTGTCAATTTGGTACTGGTGAGGATGCCCCACACCGCGCCGATGATCGCGAGTACCGTCAGGCACTTCCACGCCGTGAAGCCGGGTACCGTGCCGATTTGATTCGCTGGTCCAACCAGTGCGCTGATTCCGGCATTGTGACCGAATTGCTGCACCAGAAGGCGCCGTGAAGCCACCGTCTTGTAACTCGTCGCGTAGGTCAGCGCCTGGGTGGCGATATAGAGTCCAAAGACGATGCCCCAGACAGCACCGGCTCGTACCGACTTTTGTGTTGTTACGCGAGCAATTACTGAGCGTGTCGAGCGCCGCGGAAGCGCATTCGCGCGTGACATGTTACTGATCGCTGTCATTCGCTACGTCAGGCGCTGGTGCTCCGTAGTGCGACAAGAACAACTCCTCGAGCGACGGCTCTCGACTCAGCAGTTCTCGCACACCGGAATTTGCGAGCGAATTCAGTAGTGGCTCCACCGAACCGCGCACTTGACAGCGCAACGTCGAGCCTTGCACGTCAACCGACGAAACCCCAGGGATTTTTGTCACGTCTGGTACGCCCCGACTAAAGGTCACTTCCACCGTTAATGCCGAGAGATGGCGCATCTCGGCCATCGTGCCCATCTCGACGAGGCGGCCGGCGCGCAAAATGGCAATTCGGTCACAGAGAGCCTCGACTTCGCTCAAACTATGAGACGACAGCAACACGCTCTGTCCACGATCCTTCGCTTCATGGACGCAGAGTCGAAAGGCCTGTTCCATGAGCGGGTCGAGACCACTTGTCGGTTCGTCGAGAATAAGCAAATCCGCTCGCGTCATGAGTGCGGCTACGAGTATGAGTTTCTGTCGATTGCCCTTTGAGAGCGCGCGGACGCGTTTCGTCACGTCCAAACTGAACCGATCGATCAATTCCGCCTGATAGGTCAGGTCAACCTTGCCATTGACCTGACCTAACAGGCGAAGGGTTTCGGCCACGCTCAACGTTGGCCAGAGATTGGCTTCACCCGGCACGTAGGCGAGCCGGCGGTGCGCTGCGACAGCGTCGCGCTGAGAGTCCATGCCGAAAATCTCGGCACGTCCGTGTGAAGGGATTAGTAGACCAAGCAAGAGCCGAATCAAGGTCGTTTTCCCGGCCCCGTTTGGCCCGAGGCAACCAACAATTTCTCCTTCGTTCACTTGAAGGTCCAGACCAATCAGGGCCCGCGTTGTTCCATAGCTCTTGGCTAACGCAAACGTTTCGATGGCCGGTGTTGTCATATGGCTTTTTCCTCGTGGAGCTGCGGTGCGACGGAAGTGATAGTGGTGCGTGATGTGCCTTCGAGTAGTCCCTGCGCGTCGTCGGGCATTCCGATCACTGCGCGCTTGCTGAGGGCAGTCCCATCGCCTGCGCCTTCTTTTGATTGCGCGTCGTCAGATTCGGGATGTCCGTCTCTGAGTGTTCGAGCTTTGGTGGAACGATGAGTGTCGACATGGTTGCTTCTTCTTATTCAGCGAATGACCTACAAATTGACTGTGCCCCAAAATTAGAATTTGAGTTCAGCCTCGACTAGGGAAATAAGTCCCATTTCCAGCTTGAAAATCGACACTCTGTTCGCGCGAGTCACGTGCGCGTCACCAACTCGCAATTTTTAAGATATTCGCCAATGGTCGAAAGCGACTTACTCCAATGGGATTGGAGTTGTGTGACTATGAAGCGACGCTGCGATCCGCGGCCCGAAGAACGTACCTGCACGTCGGAGCGACGGGAAACGTGTTGAACGTGAATGGACGAGTTAGCACTAACGTCAGCCTTAGTTTTGGAAAAGCAACGAGCGCGCATCGCGGAGGAAAGAAATGAGTTCGGAAAAGCAAACAATTGAAGAGTCGAATATCACTCTGGCGAAGAGTCAGCGGATTGTTGTGGGAATTGATGGTTCGAACGCTTCGCTCTCCGCCCTCGAGTGGGCGGCCCGTCAGGCTGAGTTCACCGACGCCTCACTTGAGATTGTCGCGGCGTGGGATTGGCCAACCAGCTTCGGATGGTCGGTTGTTCCTGATGGTTACGACCCTTCGGGTGAGTTACGCAGCATGATTGAGCCATTAGTCGCAACACTTCAGGTCGCTCACCCCGAGGTTGTCGTGACGTGGAAGATCGTCGAGGGTCATCCGGCGCCCGTACTCATCAAGGAGTCGATCGGTGCGGAACTCCTTGTGGTTGGCAGTCGAGGCCACGGGGAATTCTTGGGAATGTTGATCGGCTCGACTAGTGAGCACTGTGTTGCAAATGCGGCGTGCCCCGTCGTTGTGTTTCGTGAGAAGGCCCCGTGATCACCGAGGAGAGAGCGGGTCTAGACCGCCAGTCTTGTTCAATCAAGTTCGGTGTTGAAATTCCCCTAAGGGAGTCGATTTGCCCCGTTCGTGGGTCTACATGATTTCGAAAAGTCCATTGGCCAGGAAATTCATCGAAAGACACCAAGATCTACACCATATTTGAAGGCATCAGCGAGATTTTGCGCCTGTTCATCTCACGCGCCATCTCGAGCGTGCACATTCGCTGGGACGTGCGAGAGCGTGGCGTGCCGATCGCGGGCGGCGGGCGTCGATGAGTGAGACGCTCAAGATCGTCACGCTCTGCACCGGCAACGTGGCCCGCTCGGTAATGCTGGGCTACATGCTCGCCACCCTCGCCGACGCGCCGGGCGTCGAATGGCACATTCGAACGGCCGGCACCCACGTTTTGGAGGACTCGGCGATGAGCGTGCGCACCCGCGACGCGCTCGTCGCTATAGAGGAGTTGGGCGCGCACCACTACGGCGGCCATCGAAGTCACCAACTAGACGAGCACGATGTGCAATGGGCCGACGTGATTCTCGCCAGTGAAGCCGATCATGTGCGTTTCGTGCGCACGAACTTCTCCGCGAACGCCCACAAGGCGGTGCAGTTGGCCCAGTTCGCGCGCTGTGCCCCCTTGGGCGGATCGATGGTACAACAGCTGGCCACGCTGTCGCAACTGGAGCCGTCGTCAGCGTTCGACGTTGCCGATCCGGCCGGCGCCGATCAGGCGACCTACGATCGCTGCGCGCGCCAACTGTGGGAGCTGAGCCAAATCTTCGCCACGCTTGTCACTGAACTACAGATTCTTTAGTCCTGCTGGACCGCGCGCAACCCGCCCCAGGCGAGCGTCGCGCTACGCGCCGCGAGACGTTCGGACTCATTGGCGGCTGGCACGGGCCAGCCCTTGGCTTCTTGTTGCTCCAACCACGTGACCGCCGCAGCCTCGGCGATGCCCACCACCCCGGCCGCGAGTTGGCGGCGGTGGTCGTTGCTGATCGAGATGTTGATGAATGGTTCGAGAAAGGTGGTGAGCACGATTTCTAAGTTGCGCAGTTCGCCGATCATCTCGCCTTCGTGGCTGTGGATGAAGAGCACCCGGAAGGCGTCCGTCTCGCCGATCACCATTTCGAAGTAGACACGAAAGGCCACCTCGATCTTGGCGCGCGGTGTATCGACGCTGGCGACGGCCTTGGCCAGCGAGTCGAGCAGCTTCTGCGCCGTTTCCGCGACGATCTGGCGGTAGAGGTCGCTCTTGGATTCGAAGTACTGGTAGAGGATTGGTTTGGTGAATCCCGCCTCTTTGGCGATGTCATCCATGGTTGTTGCTTGAAATCCCCGGTCGGCGAATATCCGGCGAGCCACCAAGAGAAGCTGTTCTCTCCGTTCGACGGACTGGGGCCGGTCGTCGTTCAGTACCATGACCCAAGAGACTAGTGACTTCGCGGTCTCGCGGCCCTGAGATTCGCGCGACGCGAGCTCGAAGCGCTCGCGCGACGAGTGCGGTGAATCGTTAACGTTGATGGCGCGAAGGTCCCATTTAGTTGTCTCGTTCAAGGTTGGGTAACACGAGGCAACTAAATGGGACGTTCGCACAATGAAGCCGGTTAGCTCGCGCTCGGGCCAGGACCGTTACCGCCGGGCGGGCCAAAGCCGGGGCCGCCCGGTCCCTGACCGCCAGCCGGTGAGGTCGGCGGGCCCGTGCTCACGCTGGTGGCGTCGAGTGACGTGAGGTTGGCGTCGACGGTACCCTCGGCGCTGATGAGCGTGCCCACGCTGATATCGGCGAGCGCGGCCGCGGCGCCGGACTTGGTGTAGGTCGTCGACGAGTCAACGGCGATCGTGCGGCTAAATCCGTCCAGGTCGCTGATCGTGATCGTGTCGCCCTGGACCGCCGTGACCGTGCCGAACAACACGGGCACCTGCACACTGACGCTCTGGGCCTGCGTCGAGTTGGCGGACGAGAGCTCAATCTCCACGTGCTGGCCTACTGCCAAGGACGACGCCGCGATGGTCGTGGGGCCCTCGTACAGAGACGTGGTTGATGTGATCGGGTAGGTCGTCGATGTACCGTCGAGATGCTTCACGGTGATCGACGTGTCCGTCACTGCCGTGACCACGCCGCCCGCCATGTCCGCGCGGTTGGGCGGTGACGTCGACGTGGGTGTGGTGCTGTCGCGCGCCGACTGCGTCGAGGTGGCGGACGCGAGGCCCGCCCCTCCCGCGACCAGACCGACCCCTAGTGCCGTGGTCGCGGCCACCCGTCGTACTGCCATCTTCTTCTTGCTCATGATGTTCCTTTCGTTACGTGCGCTCGAGACGATCTCGAACCGACTCCATCGTCTCGTGCGCAGTTGAGCGCGGAGTCGACGGCGCGTAAGAAGGAACTAATTGCTGGGGACAAGTTGAAAAGCGTTGTGGTCACTGCACGATGACGAAAAGCTAGTGGTGAAACATGCAGCGTGTTGCCCTCAGCGCGTCGCGTCGAGCGATTCTCTTACGTCGCTCTCATCGAGTTCTAGCAATGGAGCGAGGCGCGCCGGCAAATCGACCACGTTGAAATGCGCCCGCGCAATCGAGAGATTCCTCTCCAAACGGGTTTCGTCGGGGTGGCGTAAGAACTCGCGGATTTGGTCAATGTCATCGAGACCAAAGAAGTGGAAACCGAAAGACGCGATCTCTTCGAGCACGGGGTAGGCACGCACGGCGAGCGCTCGGCGATGGGTCACGGACTCGAGCACGGGGTTGCCGAATCCCTCCCACGTGGACGCCATCACGACGAGATCGCAGGCGGCGTAGGCGTNNGGGCCAGAAGTTCTTGGAGCTGTTCTTCGTAGCCGTCTTCGCTCGGACCGAGCAGCCACAAGACGGCGTCGAGGTCGCTCGCCAATCGCAGCGCCCCGGCGACGTTCTTTCGCGCGATAGCGCGAGTGGGCATCAACAGCAGCGTTCGGCTATTGACGTGGAGGCGTTGACGTGTTGACTCGCGATTCCCGAGTGGCGGATCGCAATCGAAGGAATTTCTGATGGTGGTGGCGCTGATGGAGCGAAGGGCCAGTTGGCGTCGCGAGAGATCGTTGATCGTGACGTGGCGCCAGGTGGGTTGATCACGGGGTCCTTCGAGGTGCGCCAGGTGCTCGCGTTGCCAGGCCAGATCGTGGTGATGAAAGAGGGCGTTGCGTCCATCGAGCGCTCGGTAGAGAACGTCACGCGCAGCGACGTTGAGCGGCAGTGACGCGATGTTTTCGACAATGACGAGTTGGCTACCTTCGAACGCGCGCTCGAGTTCTTCGCGCGTGGGGGCAGTCGGCGCGCTTATGGCGAGTCCCGGGATGAGAATGTCGACGTCGCCATCACCGGCCACGTGTAGCACCTCGTGGCCCATGGATTCCAGCGCGGCTGTCCATTTGTCGGATTCGATTGAGACGCCATCGCTACCACCGAGGCGAAAACTGACGAGCGCGATTCGGGCCACTGGTCAAGGCTAGGCATCACGCGGAGTCAAATCGCCGCCGGGGATAGAGTTGTCGAGGGTATCGACCCCGCCGTGGTACCAATACCAGGAGGATTTGCAGTGGCCAAGCGTGCTCTGATCACCGGCATCACCGGTCAGGACGGCTCCTACCTCGCCGAACTCCTGCTCGACCAGGGCTACGAGGTCATTGGCGTTATGCGCCGCAGCTCCACGGTCAACATTGAGCGCATCAGTCATATTCAAGACCGACTCATCCTGGTCTCGGGCGACCTCATGGACGAGGTGTCGCTTATCAACGTGCTGCGCGACTACCGGCCGAGCGAGGTCTACAACCTGGCCGCCCAGAGCTTCGTGCAGGCCTCCTGGACCCAGCCGGTCCTTACCGGCGAATCCACGGCGCTCGGCGTCACCCGTCTGCTCGACGCGATCCGCATCGTCGACTCCGACATTCGTTTCTACCAAGCGAGCTCGTCTGAGATGTTCGGGCGAGTGCGTTCGGTGCCTCAAGACGAGGACACCTCGTTCTACCCGCGCAGTCCCTACGGCGTTGCCAAGGTCTACGCCCACTGGATCACGGTGAACTATCGCGAGAGCTACAACCTGCACGCGTCATCGGGCATCCTGTTTAATCACGAGTCGCCGCGACGCGGCTTCGAGTTCGTGACCCGCAAGGTAACCAGTGGCGCGGCGCGCATTGCGGCCGGACTCGACACCGAACTGCGCCTGGGCAACCTGGAGTCCCAGCGCGACTGGGGTTACGCGGCTGACTACGTGCGCGCCATGTGGCTCATGCTCCAGCGCGACGATCCCGATGACTTTGTCATTGCCTCGGGTGTGCCCCACTCGGTTCGTGAACTGTGCGAGGTGGCCTTCTCGCAGGTCGGTCTTAACTACGAAGACCACGTGGTTATCGACGCCGCGTACATTCGCCCGGCCGAGGTCGACCTGCTGGTGGGCGACGCGTCCAAGGCCGACCGCCAGCTCAACTGGCGATGCGAGGTTGACTTTTACGCGCTGATCGAGATGATGGTGGCCGCCGACGTGAAAGCCCTGCAGCGTTAGTTTGCACCGATGAGCAACGGTGCATCTCCAGTCGTCGCACTGCACGATGCGGTTGTCCTGTCGAGCGGCTTTCCCCTGCTGAGCGGCGTCGACCTTGATTTGTGGCCGGGATCGCTGAGCGTGATCTCGGGCGCCAATGGCGCCGGCAAGACGAGCCTGCTGCGTCTCTTGGCCGGACTCGACACGCTGACGACCGGTTCGGGCACGGTCGCGGGCATTGACTTACGCGACGGCGATCGGCGACTGCTTCGTCGCCGCGTGGGCTGGCTCGGTCACGAGGGCTCGTTCTACGACGATTTAAGCGTTCGCGAGAACCTGGCCTTTGCCGCCAAGGCGCTCGAGCGGCCACTGAATGAGATCGACGCGGTCGTTGCCCGCGTCGGTCTCGAACACCGGGTCGACACCGCCGCGAAGCAGCTCAGCGCCGGTCAGCGCCGCCGCCTGGGGCTCGCGTGGCTCCTGCTACGACGGGCCGAACTCTGGCTGCTCGACGAACCGTACGCCACCCTCGATGACGACGGCCGCACGTTCTTTGACGCGCTGCTGGCTGACGTGGTGGCCAGTGGCGCCACGGTCGTCGTCAGTGCGCACGATCCACTGCGCAGCGACGCGCTGCATCCGCGCGCACTGGTCATGGCCGGCGGACGAATCGTGGGTGATACACCGTGATTCGTACCGCGTGGCTAGTGGCGGCCAAGGACCTGCGCATCGAGATGCGCAGCCGGGTACTGCTCTGGCAGGTGGTGCCCTTCGGGGTCATCGCGCTGCTGCTGTGCGGCCTGGCGCTCGGCCCGGCGCACGCCGGGCGCTCCTCGGCCGGCCCGGGCCTCTACTACCTGGTGACGTTATTGGTGACGTTGTTGATGGTCAATCGTTCCCAGGCCGTCGAGCGCAGCCCCGGGACCAAATCGTCGGTGGCCACGCTGGGACTCGACCCGGCGGGCGTCTTTTTGGGCAAGTCGCTGGCGCTGGCCATTGAACTGTGGGTGACTGGGCTCGTGCTGCTCGCGGGGGCCGTTCTGGTGCTCCACACGGCCCTCCACGGTGCGATTGTCGCCCTGCCGAGCATTGTGGTGACTCTCGGTGCGTTGGCGGCGGCGGGCACCCTCTACGGCGCTCTCACGGCGGGGGGCGAGACCACGGCGACCCTGCTGCCGGTGCTCTGCCTGCCGGCCTTCGCGCCGCTGCTGATCGCGGGTGAACGATCCTTCTACGACGCCTTGCACGGGGGATCCCTGCTCGGATGGTGGGTCATAGTGGTGGTGGCGCTGGTGTCGTATTTGGCCATGGGAATTCTCCTTTACGGTGTTCTGGAGGATTAATGGCGAAACATCTCCTAGAACGACTCTTGGGACCGGTGACCCTGGCCCTGCTCGCGCTCACCTTCTGGTTTGGGCTGTGGGTGACGCCGCCGGACAAGGTGCAGGGCAACCTCGCTCGCTTGGTCTACGTGCATCCATCGGTCGCCTGGGTCGCGCTCTACGTGTCCTTCGGCACGGCCACCATCGCCAGTGTGCTGTACCTGTGGACCCGTACCCGCTCGATGGTGATGGACCGCGTCGCGCACTGCGCGATGGAGCTGAGCGTGCTGTTCATCGTGCTCACCCTTATCACCGGATCGATCTGGGGCCGACCGACGTGGGGGGTGTGGTGGGCCTGGGACGCTCGTTTGACCTCGACGGCGATTCTTGGCGTGCTGGCCCTGGGCTACTTGGCGCTGCGTCGGGCCAACGACGATCCGGCGCTGCGCGCGCGTCGCAGCGCGGTCTTCGCGATTTTGGCGGCGATCAACGTGCCGATCATCCACTTCTCGGTCGACTGGTGGAAGACCCTGCACCAGGGGGCGACGGTGTTCGGCGAGGGTCGGCACCTAAAGATTCACGGTCTGATGGCGGGCACGTTGCTCATCAGTTTTGTCGGGTTCACCCTGCTCTTCTTCTGGCTACTTCGTGCGCGCTACCGCCTCGAGGTACAACGCGAGGCGCTGACGACCGCGACGCTCGACGACGCGCTCGCCACGCGTCGACGCGAGGGAGCGATGCAGTGAGCTACGTCTACGCGGGATACGGGTTCGCCTTTGGGGGAGTGGCGCTCTACGCGCTGTCGATCTGGTGGCGAGGACAACGTGTCAAGCGCTGAGAGACCACTCGACCTCACCCCGGTAGCGCCACCCAGGTCTTCGAGTCGCAGTCGCTGGCGCAGCATTGGCGTGCTCACGGTCCTGGGCCTCGCGATTATCGCCCTGCTCAGCCAGGGCCTGTTGCACTCGCTCAACTACTTCGAAACGGTCAACCAGGTGTTGGCCAAGCGGGCTAGCTTCGGCACCGAGGTCATGCGTTTGGAGGGCGTGGTCAAGCCCGGCACCATCGAGCGCACCTCCAACGGCGCGTCGTTCACCCTCGAGGGTTCGGGCACCAATCAGGTCCACGTTGACGCCCACGGCTCGCCGCCGCAGCTGTTCCAGGCCAATATTCCCGTGGTGGTGGTCGGTCACTTCACCACCAGGACCTCGCTTGATTTTGATGGCACGCAAATTCTGGTGAAGCACACCGCGAGCTACATCGCCGCGCATCCTAAGCGGGTGAAGGCACCCAACGGGTCGACTCGATGATCTTGATCTGGNNGATCAGGTCCTGGCGCTTAAAGGGGGTCGCGCCGGTCACGCGCTGTGGTGGGCGATTGCCGCCCTGGTCGGCATCGCGGGCGCGGTCGGGGCCATGGAAGTCGCACTCGTCACGCACAATTTCTCGCTGGCCTACGTGGCGCAGAACAACGCCACCTTCACGCCCCTGCTTTACTCGATCACCGGCATGTGGTCCGCGCTCGAAGGTTCATTGCTGCTCTGGTCACTGCTGCTCAGCGCGGTGACGCTGAGCGTCATCTACTACTACCGCAAGGAAGCGACCGACGCCGTGGTCGGGTGGGCCACGGTGGTGCTCTTCGGCGTGGGCGCCTTTTTCATGTACCTGCTGGTCGCTCCGGCCAGTCCCTTCGTGCACAATCCGGCCCACGTGCTCCAGGGCGCTGGGCCCAACGCGCTCTTGCAGAACAATCCCCTGGTGGCGGTGCACCCGCCGCTGCTATACGCCGGCTTCGTGGGCTTCACCGTTCCCTTCGCCTTCGCGCTGGCCATGCTCATTACCGGGCGCGTGCAGGACCGCTGGCAGCTCGAACAGCGCCGCTGGACGGTGCTCGCGTGGGGCGCGTTGTCGTTGGGCATCATCCTCGGGGCCTGGTGGAGCTACCAGGTCCTCGGTTGGGGCGGTTTCTGGGGCTGGGATCCGGTAGAGAACGCTGCCCTCCTGCCCTGGCTGACGGCCACTGCCTACATCCACTCGGTCATCGTCCAGGACCGCCGGGGACTCTTTCGCGTCTGGAACCTCTCACTCGCCGTCGCCACCTTCTCGTTGACGGTGCTCGGTACGTTCTTCACCCGCTCGGGCGTGCTCGAGAGCGTGCACGCCTTCTCCTCGAGCACCCTGGGGCCGTTGCTCATTGGCTTCTTCTTCGTCTCGGTGTTCGTGGGCATTGGTCTCATTGCCTGGCGCGGGGACCGGCTGCGCTCCGTGGTGGGCGTTGATCATCCGCTCTCGCGCGAGGGTCTCTTCGTGGCCAACAACGTGCTCTTCGTGGGCTTTGCCATCGTGGTGCTGTTGGGCACCGTGTTCCCCCTGCTCTACCAGGCGGTCAACGGCGCGCAGGTCAGCGTCGGCACGCCCTACTTCGCCTCCGTTGCGGCCCCGTTGAGCGTGGCCCTGCTGGGCCTGATGGCGGTGGCGCCATTGGTTGGTTGGCGCACCGCCGACGCCCGGGTCCTGTGGAGTCGACTGCGCGTGAGCGCGTGGTCGGCGCTGGTCTTGGTCCTGGCGCTGGTGGCCTTCGGGGTGCGCCGGCCCACGGTGCTGCTGGCGTATTTCTTGGCGGCCGGCGCGGCCGGCGCGGCGCTGCGCACAATTCGCGCGGTGCTCGTCGCGGCCCATCGTCGCGGCAGGTGGCGTGGCGCCCTGCGCGCGCCGAGCACCGGGGGCATGGTGGTGCACCTAGGCATCGTTATCCTGGCCCTGGGTATCGTCACCTCCACCTCCTACACCACGCGGGCCGAGGTGACGTTGGCCAGCGGCCAGAGCACGGTGGTGAGCGGTCAGTACGTCTCCTTCGCAGGGTTTCACCAGGTGAAGCTCGCTCTGGACACATCGCTGCAACTCGACGTGAACGTGGACAGCCATCAACTGCGCCCGGCGGTCACCGTCTTTAACGGGCGCGGTGGCACGACGGTCGGCACGCCGGCCATTGATTCGAACCTCTGGCGCGACGTCTATGTCACCTTCGATGCCCTGGGCGGCACCAGCTCGAGGTCCGGGGCGCAGGTTGAGAAGAACCTGCCGGCCGGATCGGTGGTGCTGGGCGTCACCGTTGAACCGCTGCTGGCCTGGCTCTGGATCGGCGGGCTCATCGTGGGCCTGGGCAGCGCCCTCTCGTTCTTTCGCCGTCGCCACGTCGAGGAGGCAGTATGAAGCGCACCGTGCTGATCAGCTCGCTGGCGCTGCTCGTCGTGCTCATTGCATTCTCGGTCTTTCTGGGCACCCGGCACCCGGTCAGCCAGGCCACCACCGTGCAGACGCCACTGCGCGGAAAGATCGCGCCGGCCTTTTCCGGTCACGAACTGGCCGGGGGCCACTGGAGCCTCAAGAGCGACCTGGGCAACGTGGTGGTCGTCAACTTCTGGTCGTCGTGGTGCGGTCCGTGCGTCCAGGAGGCGCCTGATCTTTCGACCTTCGCCTGGCAGGAACGAAATAACCACGTCAAGGTCATCGGCGTGGTCTTTTCCGACACCGTCTCGGCGGCGACCAACTTCGAGAAGTACTACGGGTCGCTCTATCCCTCGATCGTCGATCCCAATGGCAACATCGCCAACAGTTACGGCGTGATTTCACCGCCGACCACCTTCTTCATCAACGCCCGGGGTCGGGTCGTGCTGAGCCTCTTGGGCACGGTCACCACCCGGCAGCTGACCGAAATCGTCAACCGGATCCGCGAATGAAGGTCCTGCGCTCCTTCTGGCTGTGGTTCGCGGCTCTCGTGGTCGTGGCGGTCGTGACGGTGGCGACAGCGCCCGCGGCGCCGTCAAGCCAGTCGCGCATCAAGCACTTGGAGACCCTGGTGCGCTGTCCGGCGTGCGAAGACATTTCAGTCGCCGTGAGCGACGCGACGTCGGCCATTGCCGTGCGAAACGAAATTAGTCGCGAGGTGCGTCGCGGCGAATCCGACAACCACATCCTCACGACGCTCGAGGCGACCTACGGCCCCTCGATCTTGCTCAGCCCGCCGACGTCGGGCCTGGGCGTACTGCTCTGGGCCGTGCCGGCGGCGGTGCTGGTGTTGGCGGTGGTGACGGGCCTTCGCCTGGCCAGGCGACGACGATGAGCCGCGACGCTGCGCTGCTGCGCGACGAGATCGCACTGCGCGAAGCCTCTCTGGCCGACGCCCAGCGTGAACTGACGGCCGGCGAACTCTCGGACGAGTCCTTCGCCGCCATTTCCCAGCGCGAGCACGCGGCCATCACCAAGGCCCAGGAAGAACTGGACGTCCTCAGTCGCACGAGCGTTGACGGGCCGCCGGCAACCCGGGTGCGGCGCCGCAGACTCTTGGCGCTGTCCGCGGCCTGCTTCTCGGTCGCGCTGGCCGTGGTGCTGTGGGCCTCGCTCGTGCCGCGCCAGCCCGGCACGTCGATCACGGGGTCGGTCTCGCTCGGCCACGCCCAGCACATCCAACAACTGCTCACCGAAGCCCAGGCCGACATCGCGAGCGGCAACGACGTGGCCGCCCTCAACGCGTACCAACAGGTGCTGGCGCTGGACGGCTCGAACGTGCAGGCCCTCACCGAAACCGGCTGGCTCGATTTCTCGGCCGGCGGATCGGGCCACGACGTCACGCTCATAGATCTGGGGATCAAGGATCTGCGAGAGGCAGTCAAGCTCGCGCCGCGCGATGCCGCGCCGCGCCTCTACTACGCCATCGCGGCCGATCTGACGCCCGGCAACCGGGCCCTCGCCAAGAAACAGTTCGAGGTGTTCTTGAGGCTCAAGCCCTCTAAGGACCAGGTGGACATCGCCAAACCACTACTGGCGAAGCTGGGCCTGAAAGCCCCCTAAACAGCGACGCCGACGAGCGCGAGCACGATACCCACGGCCCCGGCCAGCAACAGGGCACTGACCACGCCGCGTTTGATCACGAAGAGCCACGTCAGGGCGGCGGCGAGCAGTGGCACCTGCCAAAGGTGGTGCAGGGACAGGCCAAGCGGGATCGCCGAGCCGGCGATCGCGCCGATGACCGCGGGGCTGGCCCCCGTCAAGAACGAGGACACCGAATGATTTGAGCGGATCTCGCTGAAATGCGTGGCCCCAAAAAGCACCAAGAGGAATGAGGGCGCGAAGACGACCACCGTGGCGAGTAAGGCCCCGCCGATCCCGGCGACCGCGTAGCCCACGACCGCCACGGTGAGGACCACGGGGCCGGGCGTCACTTGTCCCAGGGCGACCGCGTTGAGGAACTGGGCGCCGCTCATCCAGTGGTACGTCGTCACGACGTCGTGCTGCATCAGCGGAATGATCACGAACCCGCCGCCGTAGGAGAGAGCGCCGACCTTGATGGCCACCAGGCACAACGCCCCAACACCGGCCAGACCGACGGTGTGCAGTAGTGCGGCGGGAGCGAGCGCGTGGGCGGGCCCCGGCGAGATGCGCCCGGGCGAGCGCATCGCCACTTCCAGCGCACCGCAGGCAATCAGGATGAGCACGACGTACGAGCCCGCCAGCGCGACGACGAGTGCACCGGCCAGCGCGTAGGCGATCCAACGCGAGAGCTCGGTGTTCCTCGTTCCCATGCGCTGGCGGCTCTGGGCCACGAGACGAGATGCCGCGAAGAGGGCAACGGCGGGCACCGCGGCGCCGGCGCCGACGGCGGCACCGGTGATGGCGATTGGTGGATGATTCGCGAGGAACAACGCCGAGAGCGCGACGATGAGCACCAGTCCGGGAAAAATGAAGCAGAGGCCGCCCACGATTCCCCCCAGGGTGCCGCGCAGTCGCCAGGCGCAGAAAATTGCGAGCTGCGTGGACGCGGGACCGGGCAACAGGTTGGTTGACGCGATGGCGTCCTCAAATTCCTGCGCGTCGATCCACTCGTGGTCCTGGACACACTTCTTGCGCAGCAGCGCGATGTGGGTGGGTGGTCCGCCGAAGCCCACCACGCCGAGGTGACCCCACTCGCGCGCGATCGTGCTGAGGGCAACCCGTTTTAGCGGCGCGCCGTCGCGAGTCATGGCGCTGGCGTGCAGCGGGTCAGGCAGTGACGCGACAGGTGTCGTCGCCGCGGGCTCGCGACGTCATTGTCACGTTCGTGCGTTCGGCGCCGAGTCCTTCGAGCATGCCGGAAATCAAACCGCGGTCCACGGCGCACAGCACCGGGTGGTGCGTGGCGGCCGATCCGAAGGGGCAGTTGTCCGAGACCACGGACTGCGCCGAGTCGTTCTCCTCGACGCGCGCGGCGAAGCCGTGCGCCGTTAAGAGCCCGGCAATGGAGGTCATCGCGTCCTTTACCGACCGATTCGTCTCTTGGGGCAGCACCGCGGCGCCGAGCGTGCGTCCGTACTCCACGCCCACGTCGTGGGCCATGGACTCGGAGGCTTCGGGGCCAAGTCGCTCAAGGGCCATTTCCAACAGGGCCACCAACAGGGCGTCACGGCGCAGCGAACCGTCCATCTTCAAACTGTCGTCGACCACGCGGTATCCCTTGGCCGGTCGCCCGACGGTGGTCTTGCGCACGTTGTCAAAGGTCACGTAGCCAGCTTCGCTGAGGCGCTCTAAGTGGTGGCGCACGACGTTGGGGTGCACGTCACAGTGCAGCGCCAAATCAGTCGCGGGCGAGCCGGGACTTTCACGCAGGTACAGGTAGATCGTGCGGCGCGTGCGGTCGCCAAAGGAGTGGGTCAGGCTGGTGACGGCGGCGGTGAAGAGAGCCGGGTCGACCTCGTTGTCCGTGGGCTTTGTTGGCACGTAAAAAGTCTAGGGTCCATCCGCTCCAGCGCGCCGGTAATCTCAAGAAGCCTCTTCTAAAGGAACCCTCTTGACGCTCGACCAACTGCGTAGTGCCCTCGCCGCCATCGTGGAGCCACAACTTGTGCGCACCCTGGGCGAACTGGGCTTCCTCGGCGAAGTGCGCGACGACAACGGATCCTTCGGCGTGCAATTGGTGTTGCCGGTCACCCAGTGGCCCAATCTCGCCCTGCTGGAGGCAGCCGTGGACGCGCTCGCGCCCGGTGCGACCATCACGGTGAGCGCGATGAACGAAGAGCAGCTCCTGGGCTTGCGTAATTTCCTGCGCGGAGCGATGGCGGCGCCCCCGGGACCGGGACAGCACGGTGAGCACGAGACCACGCCGCGCTTTCTCGATACTCTGTCGAAAACCCGCGTGCTCGGCATCTCGTCGGGCAAGGGCGGAGTGGGCAAGTCGTCGATCACCGTCAATCTGGCGATCGCGCTGGCCCAGCTCGGTTACCAGGTTGGCATCCTCGACGCCGACGTCTACGGATTCTCGGTGCCCAAGATGCTGGGAGCCGTGAGTGATCCGATCGTGTTGGGCGACACCGTGATCCCCACGCTGGCCCATGGTGTGCGCTGCGTGTCGATGGGTTACTTCGTGCCGGACGAACAGCCGGTGATCTGGCGTGGACCGATGCTGCACAAGGCAATCGAGCAATTGGTCACTGAAGCGTGGTGGGACGAGCCGGACTTCTTGCTCATCGACATGCCGCCGGGAACCGGCGACGTGGCGCTCACGCTCTCCGAAGTGCTGCCGCGCATCGAGATGTATGTCGTCACCACTCCCCAGGCGGCCGCCCAACGCGTTGCGCAGCGCTCGGCCTACGCCGCGCGAAAGCTCAAGCTCGCCGTGCGAGGTGTGATCGAGAACATGAGCTGGTTCTGCGCCGATGACGGCACGCGCTACGAGATCTTCGGCGCGGGTGGGGGAGCCCAGCTAGCCCAGGAGCTCGGCATCGGGCTGCTCGCCCAGATTCCCTTGGAGATGAAGCTGCGCGAGGGCGGTGACAGTGGCCAACCGGTCGTCGTGTCGGCCCCCGACAGCGAAGTAGCCCAGGCCTTTCGGGCCTTGGCGCACACGGTGGCGGCGCAGGGACCGGCGCGGGTCTATCGTCAAGAACTCAAGCTGGTCTAACGCGACCGCGAGGGGGCGTCGATGGAACTTTCAGGCAAGACGGCGGTCATCACCGGCGGGGCGAGCGGCATTGGCCTCGCAACGGCGCGCCAGTTCGCTCACTCGGGCCTCAACCTCGTGTTGGGCGACATCGAAGAGGGCCCGTTGCACGAGGCCGTCGAGAGTCTGGCCGCCGAGGGGGCCCACGTCATCGGCGTGGCCTGTGACGTCAGCAAAGAAGAAGACGTCACTCGCTTGCGCGACCGGGCCCTCGGCGAGTTTGGCAGCGCCCACATTGTCTTTAACAACGCCGGCGTGGTGGGCGGACCGGCCATCGGCACGCCCAAGAAGGTGTGGGACTGGGTGATGGGCGTGAACGTGGACGGCGTCATCAACGGCGTGAACGCGTTCGCACCGCTCTTCTTAGAACAGAATGAGGGACACATCGTGAACACCGCGTCGCTGGCCGGGCTCGGCGGAGTGCCGGGCACGGGCGCCTACAGCGCCAGCAAGTTCGCCGTGGTGGGCATCTCGGAGTCGCTCTTTCAAGAGCTCGCCCTCTCGGGCAAGAACGTCGGCGTGTCCGTGCTCTGTCCCGGCTTCGTGCTGACGCGGATCCACGAATCGGAACGCAACATGCCCCACGAGTTGGTCAGCTTCAACGAGGACCCGATGATGCAGATGATGCGCCAGCTAAGCGAGAGCGCCGTCAAGGCCGGTATTGATCCCGCCGACGTCGCCAAGGCGGTGGAGCATGCAATTCGAGCCAATCAGTTCTGGATCCTTCCCCACGAGCGCGTCGCGCTTCGCATGACCCAGTTGCGCCTCGAATGGATGCAGGGTGGGCCGCCCCTGCCCATCAACCCGGCAGCGGCCACGAAACCCTAGCGGTCGATGCCGCTTGGCAGCTCGTCCTCGGGCCAGTTGAGCAACGTCACGGCACTGCGACAGGCAAATCGGTCGGTCATGCCGGCCACGTAGGCCACCGCCTCGTGCAACGCCGCCGACGCGCTCTCGACGTCGTTGTCGCGCGCGGCGACGTCGGGGATGAGCTGGGGGTGCTCGGCGAAGTACTCGACCAGCGCGCGCAGCAAACGAATGACGGCCAGGGCCTGTTGACGCGAGGCCCCACGCAGGTAGATCGCCTCGTAGTTGAAGGCGCGGAAGGCGCCGAGTGCTTCGGCGTGGCTGGCGTCCATGCCAATGACGCCGTTCGAGCGAATGGTGCGGATCATGGCGTTTATGAACGTGCCGAGCTGCTGACCACGTCGTTCGCCGCATCGTTCGCGAACGATCTTGGGTAGTTGATCGGCCCGCAGGATGCCCGCCGATACCGCGTCTTCGAAGTCGTGACAGACGTACGCAATTCGGTCGGCCCAACTGACGACTTCGCCCTCGGGGGTGCCGGGCGCGGGGCGAGACCAGGAATGGTTGCGAATGCCGTCGAGCGTCTCGGCGCAAAGGTTGAGTGAGAGTAGCGCGACGTCGGCGCCCCAGGTGGCGTGATTGAAGCCACCCTCGACGTAGGGATCGAGCGCCTCTTCGCTGGCGTGGCCGCCCGGACCGTGACCGCAGTCGTGGCCCAACGCGATTGCCTCGGTGAGCGCCACGTTAAGGCCCACCGCGCGCGCGACGCCGGTCGCCACTTGGGCCACCTCTAACGCGTGGGTCAGGCGGGTGCGCATGTGGTCGTCGGGAAAGACGANNCGCGGTCGCGTTCGAAGCAGGTGCGAAATTCGTCGGGCTCCTCCTCGCGCACTCGGTGGCCCGCGCCGATCGCGCGGGTCGCCCCCGTGGCGAGGATCCGGTCGAGCTGCTCTTCGCGTTGGCGCAGCGTGGCGAGCGCGTCGGTCCCGGCGGGGGTCGCGATGGCAATGGCCGCCACGGAGTTCTGGTGGGCCACGGTCACGTCGTCGGCGGCGCCTTCGTAACCCTCCATAGTGGCCGCCCAGCGCCGATTGTGCTCTGAGG
>PLXU01000078.1 GCA_003151555.1 Acidimicrobiaceae bacterium
GGCGAGCGCCAGATGCTCGCCATGGCCCGAGCGCTCATTGCCCAACCGCAGGTTCTCCTGCTGGACGAGCCCTCGCTGGGATTGGCCCCCCAGGTCACCTCGGGGTTGATGAAGACAATTCTCCAGCTCTGCGAATCCAAGAACCTCACCGTCATCCTGGTCGAGCAGAACGCCAAGAGCGCGCTGCGCATTGCGCACACCGCGGTGGTGCTGCACCTGGGCACGGTGGTGGCCAGTGATGACGCCGACAAGGTCGCCAGTGACGACGATCTTCGCCGCTATTACTTAGGACTGGTGCAGTGATGGCCAACTTCCTGGCCTCGCCGTTCATGCACAATATTTTTTCCGGTTTGGCGCAGGGTGTTCTCTATTCGATGATTGCGCTCAGTCTGGTAATCATCTGGCAATCCACCCACGTGCTCAATTTCGCCCAGGGCGCGATGGCCATGTTCNNGTCATCGAAGCGGTGGCCGCCGCCATCTGGACGAGCACCACGCGCAACATCAACTCGCCGTTCTCCCAGATCTACTTTCACGCCAACGGCCAGGTCATCTTGCTCTCCCCCTTCGTCATCTTCCAGATCGTCCTGGCAATCGCCATCATGTTGATCGTCGCGGCCTTGTTTCGTTTCACCAAATTGGGGCTGCAGCTTCGAGCGTCAGCCCTGGCGCCCGAAGTGGCCCGTCTGTTGGGCGTGCGCGTAAGCCGCATGCTGACCATTGGCTGGATGCTCTCGGCCGGCGTGGGCGCGGTGGCGGCGGTCATCATTGCCTCGGGCACCTTTGGCCTCTTTCCCACCAACATGGATGGTCTATTTGTCGCCGGCTTCATTGCCGCCGCGGTCGGGGGCCTGGAGTCGCCCATTGGCGCCATCGCCGGCGGACTCTTGATCGGACTGGCCGAGCAGTTCATCCTCTCGTACTGGTCGGCCACCCTGGCCCCGTTGGGCGGCATCATCATCCTGGTACTGGCGCTGATGATTCGGCCCCAGGGCATCTTCACCAAGAGCGTGGAGCGCCGGGTCTAATGCCGCGCCTGCGTTCGCTTCGTTCCCAGGAGACCCTTCAGGCCCGATTCGTGTGCGTGCTCGTGCTCACGATCGTGGTGCTCGCGGTCACCTTCTTCCTACCGCCGGTCGCCGACTCGCAACTGGCCGGGGGTGCCGCCATCACCATCGTGATCCTAGGGCTCAGCTGGCTAATTGGCTGGAGCGGACAGATTTCGCTCGGCAATTCCGGCTTCATGGCGGTCGGTGCCTACGCCGCCGGAATCTGGGCCCACCACCACGCTTCGACGCCCCTCATCTTCACTTTCGTGTTGGCCATGGTCATGGGGGCACTGAGCGGCCTCGTCATTGCCATCCCCTCGACGCGACTGCGTGGCCCCTATTTGGCGGGTATGACGTTGGCCTTCTCGGCGGCGATCACCCCATTGGCCCAGAACTTCACGTCGGTGACCGGCGGCGAAGGTGGCCTGTTTTTTAATCAGCTGACGACGCCGACGTGGTTCGCACACCTGTTCAGCGGCCAAAACGCCACTATCAACGCCAACGCGCAGTGGACAGCCGACCTCGCGGTGGTGGTCGCCGGCCTCATGTTCCTCGTCATGGCGAACCTCTTTCACAGCCGCACCGGACGGGCCATGCGTCTCGTGCGGGACAATGACGTCGCGGCCGAGTTGATGGGCATCAACCTGCCGCTCACTCGTAGCCTGGCCTTCGTGATCGCGGCCGCCTTCGCCGGCCTCGGGGGCGCCCTCTTCACGATCATCAACGCCACCGTCACGCCCTCGACGTTCCCGCTCACCCTCTCAATCACGCTGCTGACGTTGATGGTGCTGGGCGGCATCGGCACGTTGAGCGGTGCGGTCATCGGCGGGATCATCTACTCGTTCAGCGCCGACCTCGTCTCGCACATCAACTCCCTGACCGGGGTCAATCCCGCCTCCAACTTGGGCGCCAATATGCAGGGAATCATCTTCGGTTCTCTCTTGATACTGACCATGCTCTTTGCCCCCCGCGGCATCGCTGGGGTGTGGGGACCGCTGCGACGCCTCACAAAATCCCGTAGGCGACTGGCAACTACCGAGAACGTGAAGTAAGTTACCTCTCAGTATTCAATCAGGGGGGTCCCAATGTTCACACGTCGCTTCCGGCGCACCGTCACGTTGTTGTCCGCGTCCGCGCTCTCATTCGGTATCGCCACATCCGGCGTACTGATTAGTAACGCCGACGCGTCACCATCCACACCGGGTGTCAGCGCCAAGACCATCACGATCGGCGCGGCCGTCCCGCTGTCGGGCATCGCCGTTAGTTACGCCAACGTCTCGGCCTCGGCCAACGCGGTCTTTAAGTACATCGACAAGAAGGGCGGCATCAACGGGCGCACCATCAAGTACCTCCGTCTAGACGACTGCTACGGCCTGGCCGCCTACGGCCTGGGTTGCACGGCCGGGGCCAGCACCACGACCCTGAGCGTCAACCAGGTACTGGTCGCCCAGGACCACGTCTTCGCCACCGTGGGCTCCTTGGGCACCGCCGCCGAGGAAAGCGTGCTCAGCTACCTCAAGGCAAACAAGGTGCCCCAGCTGTTCGTAGCCTCGGGCTCGATTGGGTGGGACCAGCCAGCCAAGTACCCGAATCTCTTCGGCTACCAACCCAGCTACGTCATGGAAGGCAAGATCTTCGCCCGCTATATCAAGACGAACGACGCCGCACTGTCGGTGGGCTACATTGGCCAGAACGATGACTTCGGGGCCGACGGCTACATAGGCCTGACCGACGGGGGCGTCAAGATTGCCACGGCAGACAACCTCAGTTACAACGCCGCCGACGCCATTACGGGCTCGACCAGTGACATCACCGCGGACGTCTCGCAGTTGCAGACCGACAAGGTCCAAGTGGTCGTCCTCGACTCGGTGCCCGGCTTCACCAACGGCATCTTGGAGACCGCCCACGCGTTGGGCTACGCACCCAAGTGGATCATCTCCTCGGTCGGTGCAGACCCGACCTCGGTCTCAACCACCATCCCCCTCGAAGACGGCGCGACGACGCTCGACTACTTCCCGGCGTCCAACAGCAATGCCAACCCCTGGATTCCGTGGTTGCGCAAGGTCCTCGAGGCCGACCCGGCCGACTTCCCGGGTTTCAGCGCTAGTTCCGTCATCAGCGGTAATGAGTTGTACGGTGCCGGCTACGCCGTGGCCTTCGCTGAAACCCTGAAGGCGGAGGGCCGTACCGTGACCCGCGCCGGATTCGTCAAGACGCTCGAGAGCACCACGCTCTCGACGCCCGCGATCACGCCGCTGCGATACACCGGGGGTAACCACCAAGGATTGCTCGGTGGTGCTATTGCCGTAATATTGGCCAACGGGACGAGCGCCCCGCAGTACGCCGTTCCGACCAAGACGATCTTCACCACGACGAACGCGGCAAACTCACCGCTCAGCGTGGTGGCCAAGCCGGTCGTCCAGCAGATTCCGAAGTGGCTTAAGTAACTTCCTAAGACTTCAAAATCAAACCCCCACCGAACAATCGGTGGGGGTTTGATTTTAGCCTGCCCGTCGAGTTCACGCTGGTGACGGAGCTGTCAAGTTAATTAGCCCATGACCAGGCAGTCGACGCTCGCGCCATCACGATTGGCCCGCGCCATCCACCCTCGATTTAAAGGTCGCAAAGAGCGTCAGGAAAACTCGGTGAACCAGCGTGAGACCTCGTCGCGCGCCGGACAGGTGGCCGGACCAAACCGACCGATCGCCATGGCCGCCGCGGCATTGGCTCGACGAGCCGCCTCGTCCAGTTCGGTGCCGCGAGCCAGTTCGCTCAAGAAGACGCCGTTATGCACGTCGCCCGCACCATTGGTGTCGAGCACGTCGACCGCGAAACCATCTATCCGAAGTAGTTCGCCTGCCCGCGGAGCCACCACGCAGCCGGCCGCACCGTCGCGCACCACGACGCCGCGTCGGCCCGTCACCTCGTGCAGGGCAAGCGCTGCCGCCTCCGGTGTGTCGGCTCCAGTGAGTTGACCGGCCTCGTCGGCGTTGCTGAGCAGCCAGTCAACTCGCTCCAGCACGATGCGCCGCATCGCAGGGGGGATATCCATTACTCGCGGGCCGGGATCGAGGGCCACCACCACGTCGCTGGGAAGCGCCACGACCCAGGGCGCTATCACGGCCGCCAGTTGCGGGTAGACGAAGTTGTAACCGGAGAGAAAGACGTAATCGCCCGCCGCGATAACAAGACCGTCCAGGTCCGACGCGCGCAGGTTCCACTCCGCCCCCGGTGCCGTGACGAACGTCCGCTGACCCTCTTCGTCCACGATCACCACGCAAAACCCGATATCGCTCTCGGGATCGGCGGCGATAGGAATGTCGATCCCTTCGCGGCCAAGGGCCTCCATCGCCAATTCGGAAAATGGGCCGCTGCCCACGCGCCCGACGTACACCGAAGGCATTCCGTGGCGGGCGGCCGCACTCATGGAATTAAAACCACCACCGGGAGTGACCGCACTCCGCGATGAGACGGCGTCGCCGCCCCGTTGGGGCAGCGCCTCGACCTTCAACACGACGTCGATCATCACGGTGTCGAGACAGAAGTAGCGCGCCAAAATCTCCATAGAACACTCACCTTACCGAGGTCGCCCACACTCCTCTACTGGGTTGAGACATTCGAAGAGTTATCGCGGCGCGAAATTGAAAGGACGCTCGCGCCTACGCGGAGCGAGATGCCGGCGTCAAGGCTTCCACTTTTCGACCACTGTCGACCAACAGCAGCGCGAAAGCTCCACTGGTCAATACTTGAGAGAGGAAGAGCACGTGCAGGTCGCCGACGGTAGTGATCACGGCCAGCGCGAAGCCGACCAGTTCGACCGCCAGCAGCGTCGCGTCCCACTTGCGTTGAGACAGAAGCCAGCACATCCACACCGAAGCGGCTACCTCGAAGATGGCGAGGGCCGCGCCAATGGCGAAGTGAATATCCTTCAGCGCGGTGTCGAGCGAATAGACGTAGGTGCTGAGCAGCGTCAGGAGAATAAGCCAACCATATAGTCGTAGGAGAAAGCGAAATTGCTGAACCGATTTGCCGTCACCGATTAGGAGCCGGGACGCCCAAAAGCTGAAGAGCGTGGGGAATCCGAGCGACAAGGTGTACGCGGCCGCGGTCTTTGAGTGGATGCCGTAGTTGCTCATTCCACCTTCGTCGGCCTTCAAGACAAACCCGGGGTGCAGCGCGACGCACAGCGCCAAGAAAAGTGCGAGTAGGAGCTGGCCATACGCAACGTACGCGACGGCGCGAGTGTTCACGCACACATTGTAAGCCCCGGCGATTTTCAGCGACGTCGGTCTTCGAGTTCAGTTGCCCCCCTTGATTTCGCGCCACACCCCTACGCGAGAGAAGTCGCGTCCAACGCCTGCGCAAAATCCTTTAGCAAATCTTCTTGGGCCTCAATCCCTACAGAGAGCCGAATTAGACCCTCGTCCACGCCGTCGTCAACTTGACTCTGATACTGTCGCTGGTCGCTCCACATCGCCGCCGGACGAGTGGCGAGCGAATGCACTGAGCCGAGGCTGGGCGCACGAGTCGTCAAACGAAGCGCATCCAACAGATGGTCAGCGCGTTTTGCTCCGCCAGTCGCGGTAAAGGAGAGCAACCCACCAAAGCCCGTCATCTGCGCTTTCGCCAAATCGTGCTGAGGGTGGGTGGAAAGACCCGGATAAAAAACTTCAACTATTTCGGGATGCTGCTCCAGCGCCTCGGCCAGAGCCATGGCATTTGAGTTGTGCCGATCCATGCGAACGTCGAGTGTCCGAATGCCCCGCAACAAGAGCCACGCGTCAATCGGTCCCAGTACCGAACCAATCGCCAGGTGGGTGCGCCAGATCTGTTCAACCAATTGGCTCGGCCCCGCGATCACTCCGGCCGACACGTCGGAGTGCCCGCCCAAATACTTCGTTGCGCTGTGCCACACGAGGTCGGCGCCCAATTCAATCGGGCGCTGGTTGATGGGTGTGGCCACCGTGTTGTCGACCGCCACTAAGGAGCCGTTACGGTGCGCAACATCTGCGAAGGCTTCGATGTCGGTCACTCCCAGCAGCGGGTTGCTCGGCGTTTCCAGCAGGACCAATCGGGTTTCGGGTCGAATGACCTCCTCCAAAGATTTCGGATCGATTTGATCCACGTAACTTGACGAGATACCAAATCGGTACAGGAGATTCGTGACCAAATTGGTAGTTCCAGGGTAGGTCGTTCGCTGAATGACCACGTGGTCACCCTGACTCAAGAGGCTGAGGGCCATCGTCGAGATTGCACCCATGCCACTAGCGGTGACGATGGCTCGCTCCGCGCCCTCGAGCGCCGACATCACTTCAGCGACTTGGGTGTGATTCGGATTGCCATAACGAGTGTAGAACTCGTCCGAGAAACTCCGCGTGGCAGCGTCGAGAAATTCTTTGTTCGACGCTGCAGCGAAAGTCGTCGCTTGGAAAATTGGCGCGACCACGGCACCCTCGCGAGACACTTCGTCGCCGTGGAGCGCCCGCGTGCCCGGAAGATCATTCATCGCGTTGCCCTCTTTTCACGGTACAGTTCCTTCCTGCGCGGCCAGATTCAACCCTGCACCAACAGTTTAGGCAACCGCACAAAAGTGCCAATGACGGATCGTATTCAGAGCGGCGTGCAGGGCAGTGTATATCCCGACGAGACCGATACGATGAGCATGATGTCGCTCGGAGAAGAAAGGGAATGAGTGCGTAATCGATTCGGCGCAATCGTCACATTGACCGTTTCACTTTTGGTTTGTCCGAGCCTGCAATCTCCCTCCCAAGGGGCGCCAACGCCAAAACTCGTCTTCAGTGGCAATGGACTGAATGTTGCTCACTTTGGTGCACACGAGCCAGCGGTAGAAAAAACAATGCATCGCCTCTTGGGCAGACCGACAACACCGCTGAGCCCGACCCCCGCTCTTCAAAACTGCGGGGTGAGCGCCATGTCTTCGTGGCACGCGTTAAGCATCTACTTCGACCATGAAAAACTCGTGGGTGTTTCACTTGGCCCGGGCACCGAACCGGTCGGTCAAACAGCAGCCGGACTTCGATTGGGTTACTCCTTGACCCGAGCGAGGGAACTCTACGGTCGTACCTTTCGTACGTCGACCAATCAAGGAGTTGCTTGGTTCCTTAAAACCAGCAACGGTCGTTTAGATGGATTCCTCGTGCCAAGTACCGGGCTTACACCCGGGCCCTCGTCGCGGATCTTCACCATCGACGCGGGCGACGTGGGATGCCCCGCGATGTCACCATAAGACTTTTACAGTGCCCCCGGCAGGATTCGAACCTGCGCACACGGTTTAGGAATGAGTATGCGCACTCGCTATTTTCCCTTGTTAGATTTGGTATTCGGCTCAAAATAGCACTCTCGACTGGGCTCTCAAAACACAGTGAATCACAGTGGGTCACAGTGAGCATGTTTGAGAGCGGGGCGCAGAGCGGGCGTGGGATGCCCGTGGAGGAATGTATACCTTCCTGGCACACCCACACGGAGGAAAGCAGCCCACCCTCGCTGAGCAAAGATCAACACCCTCGCCGAGCGAGGGCAACGTCCTCATCAAACTTGGATCCCATGTGTTGGCGGTTACGGTCTTCTCTTGACAGACCAATCTGTCTTATAAAAGGAAACCATGGAACCATCAGACTTCAACCGCGCCGACCACCAGCAGGCGCTACGCGATTTTAAGAGTGTCGCCGCCCCCGAAGGCACGATCTATGCCGAAGACCGAACCGCCGAGGGCGCTATCACTGATCCCTGGGTTGTGGTGCATTGGGTCAGGGCGGACTTTGAGTTCGGGGGTGTCCGCCTCAGCGTCTTCAAGGACACGCTCATCGAACAACCCGCCTTAAGCCAACTCCTAACCCCACAGGCTGCGCGCGTCGTGGCTATGCAGATCCTCGACATCGCCGATTGGTCCGAAGGGGTGACGATTTAGATGGAACGCACAGACTTCACTCGTGAAGATCACCGTCAGGCCTTCGATGCCTACCAGGGCAGCGCACATGGTGCCCGCACTGCCAAGGCCCACTTCTGGCGCCACGGAGTGACCGTCACTCTGTATGACGAAGAGACAGGATCGCCTGAAGCTCAGACCCCGTGGCTTACCTCAGCCGAGGCACGGGTCATTGCCATGGAGATGCTGGACGCCGCCGACCGCTATGAGGCGCTCCCACCAAGAGAAGACCCCGCCAGCGAATAACTGGCGGGGTCTTTTTTAGAGGGGGTTGCCAGTCGCTGCCGTCTCAACGCCTCCCAGCCTTACGGTTAGGGACACCCCTCTTGTTCTTTGTCTAACTCTCGAAGCAGTCTCTCCACGTATGCGCGCAGCATGTCAACCCGGCACCTCAGGGATGCAATGACCACGCTCTGGGCCCAGATGATGAAGAACAGAGCGGCGAAGGCGATGAGTAGGAGCGGTACAGACATAGCCATCACCCTTGGCGCAAGGCTTCAACTTACAGAAAACGCCGAGTTGAGCCAGTTCGAACTCGATGCGAAGGCATTCCCGATTCAGTTTTGATTGGGGTTTCGAATCAAAGGGGTGACAAGGGGCTCGTTAACTTCATTGTCAAGTGCTGCCAGATACCGATAATTAGCTTTCCATGGGACCACTCGACTTCGCACTACTCCTGACCGACTGCGTGGAAAGCTGTTGCGTCACATACTCCTTATGGGGACTGCGATTTTCAGTCCCCAAAAACTACGAACTGACGTACACAAAGGGAGCGTAACCAAACTGGTAGGAATACTGTTAGGAGAAGGCGCATTCCTCTATTTCTGCGATTCGCGTTGCGCCGCAATTTGGATCAACGTAGAACTTGAACTCAACCACGAGCTCTACAAGATAACCAAACTCAAGCGCACCGTACGCATGGACTCATGCATCTGTTGTGGGAACTGCGGACTCACGATCGTGAGTGCCAAAGGTTGCTGCGTCCTGCACGATGACCTGTGCGAGGATCGTCAGTGGAGCAGGTCAGTCAAGACCCGAATGTTCTGTGCCGGCTGGGAGGTGGACAATGGCACCTCGGCGATTCCCTGGGACAGGTGGCTTCGCGTCGAGATGGCCGACGTCGAGGCCGGGTACACATTGGATCTCTATCAGATGAACCGCGAGGTCTAATCCCAGTCGAACGTTCCTGGCATCGCGGGCACAGTGTCCTCACACTTCTTACACACGAATACCGGCCAATCCTCGCCGATCTCTTCGACTTCGTATGGCGGCCCCGGCGCTACGAACACTGATCCGTCTTCATGTATGGAAACGGTTCGACGGATCTGCGCCTCGACCTCGTAGAACCAACCAGCGTCGCAACCGTGGGGACAGGTAAGGGCAATGCCCAAATGTAACTCGAATGCCCTCAAGTGTAACTGGATGTAAAAAGGTAAAGCACCCCCAGATTTCTCCGGGGGTGCCTGGTGGTTATGGACTGAACTCCTTTCCACTCTCTGCGAGGTCGGCGCAGTGCAGGAGGTGGATTGCCAGCACTCGCAGAACTCCGGGAGTCATCGGGGCGGTCACTGCCAACTCTTGATCAGGCTCCCAGAAACAAAGAGCGACGCTGAGACCACCTCCAATCTCACCAACATCGATGAGACCAAGGGCCTCGGCGGCGTCAACTACGACACCGTCTTGACGTGGAATAGAGGGAACTGGTTCGTCCATGTATTCGGCATAGTTGCGGATCAGGATCGCTGCTTCGTACCACGCCATGGCTTTGTGCATTGCACACAGGTCTTCCATTATTTCTCCTTTGTTGATCAACGAGGAAAACCGTGGCCGCCATCAATTAGGCCACAATGGGTTCTAAGAAAAATCGCCCGAATGGGGGACAAAAAAGCAATGTCACGCTTGGCAACGGCGTTAGTCGGTGAGAGGACATAAGAAGTGCCGCCGATCTAATCGGCGGCACTTCTCCTTGTGCGGGCTTTATGAGGTTTATTGGTCAAATGAGATGAAGGTGTAATAACGAACATCGAAGTAGTCGGTCATAATGTCCGAGCCATTGTGGTTGTACGCGCGGCTTATGCGCTCGAGTGCGTCCTGTGCAGCTTCTGCTTCTTCGCTTAAGTGTTTGGCACCTTCGCAGTAGCGCGAGTAGTGCGCGTAGGGAATGCAAGCCGTTTGCATAGTGCGACCGTCAAGAGGGCACTTAGACGTGTCCTCCGCGACCCAAGCCTCACCGTTGGACTTCACTTCAATGTCGATTGCTGGAGTGCCTCCGCCGTTGCGGCGAGTAACAGAATACTTCCAACGACTGGGTAAGAGGCCTTCGCCCCGTGCAGCCTTGATGTCAGCACGTATTACTTTTGCGATTTCGGTAGCGCTGGCGTACTCGGGGATGTCCTTGTACTTGTCGCCGTAGGTTTTGGCGTAGCGGTCAGTCGTGGTCATGGTCTTTGTCCTTTACCGAGTAAGACACTCGCTTAGTTCGGCTTCTCACTACCGTCGATGCCGGGCGTGTTGGGCCAATCGCTGGACCAGGTGTTTTGGAAATTTTTAGCGCGTGAGAGGTGATTAGTTCGCTCGAGGCGGATAGAAGCTGCGCCGGTACTTAGTGATTTGCAGTGGGACAAGAGTGGCAGGCCGGCGGAGGACAGAAAAGAGGGCCGCTGATTAGTTCAATGGCTCCTTCTCCTTGCGATT
>PLXU01000163.1 GCA_003151555.1 Acidimicrobiaceae bacterium
TTTCGAAGAGCACCGCGATGTTGGCCGGCTCCAGCACGCCCAGGGCAATGGCCGCCATCACGCCCACCACGCAGAACGACACGATCAGCCACGCGTGATTGGGGCTCGAGGTGTTGAGGTTGCCCAATTGGCGCGCAATCTGGAATCCCGTGGCCAGGGTCATCATCACGACGACGGGCATGATGATCACCATCTTGGGCANNCACCGTCACGAAGACAACGGCCACCGCCGCGATGGGCAGACCGCGCAGCGGCACCACCTGGATCTTGGGCCGCCCCAGCGCAGGACCGGCGTGCGCCATCGTCGCGACGTCAACTCCGTCAATCATTGCCCACCCCTCGTTCAACACGACCGTCCAGAAAATCTAGCGTTTTCGCGCTCGCGTTGCATACCCCATCCGGCGAGTCCTAACTGCGTGACAAGGGCCACGCCGCCGACGCCGCCCTCTCCTTCTAATCTGAGTCCATGAACGAACCACACGAAGCCAGCGCCGAACTCGCCTATCTCGATACCGCCGAACTGTCGCAGCGACTAGCGGACGGTCGATTGACGTCGCTCCATCTGGTTGACACCCTGCTCGAGCGCATCGACGCGCTCGACGCGAAGGGCACCGCCACGCAACTCAACGCGATCGCCGCCACGTCGAGTGACGCTCGCGACGTGGCCCAGGCACGAGACGACGAGCGCTCCCGAGGCGTCGCGCGCGGTCCACTGCACGGCATTCCGGTCCTGATAAAGGAGAACATCGAAGTGCTCGGGCTGCCCGGCGCGGCCGGCTCCACGGCCCTGCTGGGCCGGGCAACTCGCGACGCGCCACTGGTAACGGTGCTGCGTGACGCGGGCGCCGTCATCCTGGGCAGCACCAACATCAGCCAGTGGGCCAATATCCGCTCCCTGCGCTCGACCAGTGGCTACTCCGCCACGGCCGGCCTGGTGGGCAACCCCTGGGCCCTCGACCGCTCGGCGGGCGGCTCCTCCTCCGGTTCCGGCGCGNNGGCACGGAGACCGACGGTTCCATTGTCTGTCCCGCCTCGGTCAACGGCGTGGTTGGTCTCAAGCCCACCGTGGGCACGGTCTCGAGGCAGTACGTGGTACCCATCAGCGACAGTCAGGACAGTCCCGGTCCCATGGGCCGCTCGGTCGCCGACGTCGCGCTCTTGTACGCAGCGATGTCACAGAGCGCCGAGCCCGAAGACGTCGCCACGCCCACCATTACGGTCGCCACCAACTGGCGCACGGGTAACCCCGACACCGACCGACTCTTCGACGAACTGGTCGACGCGCTGCGCGGATCCGGCTTGAGCCTCACCGACCGGGAACTGGCGCTGCCCGGCGAGCAGGAACTCGAAGACGAGTTGACGGTGATGCTGGCCGAACTGGTTGACAATATGTCGCTGTACCTCGCGGACCGGCCCGGCGAAGGCGTGGCCTCACTGGCCGACGTGATTGCCTACGAGGACGAGCACCGCGACCGCGAGCAGGTGTACTTCGGCCACGACCTTTTCGAAAAGGCCGTCCTGACCGGCGGCCGCGAGGGACCGGCCTACCAGCAGGCCCGACCCCGCAACTTCGCCTGGGCGATCGACACGTGCCTCAAGCCCGGCCTCGAAGGCGTCGACGTCGTGATCGCCCCGGCCTACGGCCCCTCGTGGAAGAGCGACTTGGCCGTCGGCGGTCACCCCGGACCGGCCAGCTGCGCGACCATGGCGCCCGCGATTGCCGGTTGGCCGATCATGTGCCTGCCCATGGGACTGGTCAAGGACCTGCCGGTGGGGGTGGCGATCATCGGGCGAGCGCACAGTGAGTGGACGTTGATCGAAGCCGCTCGAAGGATCGAAGCGGTAGTGAACGCCACGACTCCCCTGCCCCGGCCCTATTGGAAGTTGCCCTCTCGCGGATAATGAGGCCCCAACCGCACCGAGCGGCAAAACTCTTATGAAAAAGTTCCGAGCAGTTTACGTGAAGTCGGACATCCGCTGGCTTGGCGTCGAATCCTCGCGGTAGGTTGAGTACGCACCAAGGGTGTTGACGGCGTAACCGGATTGAGTACGTCGAACACCCCTACGACCAGTGTTAGAAAAGCAAGGGCCAACCAAAGGAGATCGCAATGATCGGTGAAAAGGAAGAGCATTTCGAAGGCAAGGGGACGCAACTGGACGCCCTGGAGTCGCACATTGAGGAGTACCTCAAGGGTGACGGCTTCACCGTGCAGACCGCGCCACCGAGCGACGACACCCGAATCATCCAGGCCAAGAAGGGCGGCTGGCTGCGCGACGTCGTCGCGGCCGACCGGGCGCTGACGATCACCATCACCGGCACGCCGGCCGACTTCAAGGTGAAGGTGGGCATCGGCAAGTGGCTCCAGCACCTGGGCGTCGCGGCCATCGAGACGCTGCTCGTCTCGGAGCTGTTCCTCTTCGTCGACGTCGCCGACACCATGTGGAACTTGGAGATCGAGGACAAGCTCATCGCCGACTTCAAGAAGTTCATCGGCTAATCGGCACGAGCGGCCACGCGCGTCGCCATTTCATAGATATTGCGCGCCACCTCGAAGAGGTGGCGCGCAACTCTTAGGACAGGCCGTCGCGAACGCGAAGACGCCACACCAGACGCAGCGCCGTCCACGTGGCGTCGAGGGCGCAGACCTTGTTGTCGACCAGNNGACGGAGCGATCAGCTGAGCCAATTCTTCAATCTCTACTTCGAGTATCGAACGCTCCACGTAGAACGCGAGGATCACGTCGGCCCTTGCCCGCGCCTGTCGGCGCAGCGCGACGATCGATGGCACGTCCAATACAAAACCCTTCGGAGCGTGGCGAACCACCACGGTCGATTCCTCTTTTATGCCCAACTTCTTCGACAGCGGCGTTCGCGAATGCTCCTCCACGACTGAAGTATGACATCGGACGCGAACAAGACTTTCGAACGACGCGAACCTAGTAGCCGAAGCGGTCCAACATGTCGTCGCTGCGCTGCCATCCGGGCTCGACCGAGACCTTCAGCTCTAAGAAGCAGCCCTCCGGCAACTGGCGGCGCGCGGCGATGCCCACGTCCTTGAGCAGCTGACCGCCCTTGCCGATCACCATTCCCTTTTGACTCTCGCGTTCCACGAGGATCTCGACGGTGATGTGGGGCCACTCGAACTCGGTCACGCGACAGTGAATGGAGTGCGGCAATTCCTGCTTGGTCTTGCGCACCAGTTGCTCACGCACCAGTTCGGCCACCCAGACCGCCTCGGGCACGTCGGAGACCTCGTCCTCGGCGAAGAGAAACGGCGACTCGGGCATCGCCGACTGCACGAACTTGACCAGCTCCGCAATGCCTTCACCGGTCTTGGCCGAGACGGGGAAGTACTCCACCCGACTGGCCACGTCGGCGAGGTTGCGCTCCTCGGCGATTTCGTGCACGGCGTCGGTGGCGGCCATCAACTGCTTGGCCACGCTCTCGCGCCCCGTCTTGTCCATCTTGTTGACCACGACGCAGGGTCGCGGTCCGTTCTCGCGCCGCGACGACTCGAGCAACGTGGTCAACACCGTGCGGTCGCCCGGTCCGATCGAGGCGCTCGCTTCGATCATGGCGAGAATGACGTCCACCCCGTCGGCGGCGGCGCGCGCGGTGTCGTTGAGCCGTCCGCCCAGCGTGGTCTTGGGGCGGTGGATGCCGGGGGTGTCGACGAAGATGACCTGGATGTCTTCATCGGTCAGGATGCCGCGGATGGCGCTGCGCGTGGTGTTGGGCGACGGCGAGGTGATCGACACCTTGGTGCCGACCACCTGATTGAGAAACGTCGACTTGCCGACGTTGGGTCGACCGAGAATGGCCGCGAATCCCGAGTAGGTCACGAATGCTTCCGCACGGGTTCGACGAACACTTCTTCGACCCGGCGTCCGTCCATGCGCACCACCGTGAGGCGGTAGTGATGGGTCTCAAAGAGGTCGCCCACGTCGGGCACGCCGCCGGCGAGGTCGAGCACGAGGCCACCCAGCGTGTCCCAGCCCTCCTTCTCCAACTCCAGGCCGTACTCGTCGTTGGCGTCATCGATGTTGAGCCGGCCACTCAACGTGAGGCCGGCCTCGATCGTCTGCTTGGACTCCGCTTCTTCGATCGGATCGGACTCGTCGGTGATCTCGCCCACCAATTCTTCCAAGATGTCCTCGAGCGTCACCAGTCCGGCGGTGCCGCCGTATTCGTCGACCACGACGCACAAGTGCGTCTTGGCGCGAAGTATCTCGGTGAGCAGCGGGGCGACCCGTTTGGTCTCGGGCACGAATTGAACCTGGCCCATGTGAGCACCCACCAGATCGTCACCGTGGCCGTCCGAGACCAACGCGGCCAAGTGGCGCAGGTTCACGAGACCCACCACGTCGTCGACGCTCTCGCCGTAGACGGGGATGCGCGAACGGCCCGATGCAATGGAGAGTTCCAGCGCCTCGCGGATGGTGACGCGGGCCGCGATGTCGACCATGTCGATGCGCGGCACCATGACTTCGCGCACGATGGTGTCTCCGAATTCAATGACCGAGTGGATGAAGTTGCGCTCCTCGGATTCAATGGCGTCGTCCTCGTGCGCCACGTCCGCCATGTTCAGGATGTCCGTCTCGGTCATCTGCTGGGACTTGTCGCTGCCACCGAAGAGACCGATCACGCCATCGGCGATCGCCAACAGCAACCTCGAGATGATGCGGATGGGCCAGAACTTCAGGATCGCTCCCACCACCGGCGCGGTCGTCAGGGCCGACGTGTCGGGGTGGCGCACGGCGAAGTTCTTGGGGATGGCCTCGAAGATGACGAAGATGACCACCACTTCTCCGACCGTCGCGACGAAGACGCCGGCCGCGCCGAAGAGGTGACCGGCCAGCACGCCGACCATGGTGGCCGAGACCAGTTGACAGATGAGCACGAGGAGCAGCAAGGGGTTGAGGAACTTCTGCGGGTCGTCAGTCAGCGTCAACAACGCCTTGGACCCGCGCCGTCCTTCGTCGCGCAGCGACCTCGCGCGCGACTTGTTCATGCGCACGAGCGACGTTTCGGCCAGGGCGAAGAAGCCCGAGAAGGTGAGCAGCACCAGCACGCTGACGGCCAAGTAGGTGTCGCCCGGCGACCACAGGACGCCGATCACGACGCTCGGTGTTGGTAGTGGCGAGCGAGCAGTTCGCGCTCGCGGGCCTCCATGCGCTCGGCCTCGTCGTCAAGTGCGTGGTCCCAGCCGAGCAGGTGCAACACGCCGTGGACCACCAGCAGGGCAATCTCGTCGTCGAGGGAGCACTCGTGCTCGAGCGCGTTGCGCGCCGCGACCGCGGGACAGATCACGACGTCGCCGATCAACTGGGGGATCTCCGAGGGCGGCGGCTCGCCCGGACCGCTGCCGCCCGCGTCGGGGACGCGCCCGGTGGGCTCGGGCTCGTACTCAATGGGAAAACTGAGCACGTCGGTAGATTCGCTCTGGCCCATGAACTGCAGGTTGAGCGCCGCGATCGTGCGCTCGTCGGAAAAGATGAGCGAGACCTCGGCGAGCCCCTTCACGCCCTCGTCGACCAGTGCGCCGTTGGCCAGGCCGATCCAGCGTTCCAGGTCGATCTCGTGGTCGTGCTGCTCGTCCGCGGCGTAGATGTCGATGCTCATGTGTGTTGTTCGTAGGCGGCGACGATGTCGGCGACGATGCGGTGGCGCACGACGTCCTTGGCGCTCAGGTGCACGAAGCTGATCCCCTCGACGTGGCCCAGGATCCGCTCGATGCTCACCAGGCCGCTGGCTTTGCCGTTGAGGTCGATCTGGGTGACGTCGCCGGTCACCACCGCCTTGGAGTTAAAGCCAATGCGGGTGAGGAACATCTTCATCTGTTCGGGCGACGTGTTCTGGGCCTCGTCGAGGATGATGAAGGAGTCGTTGAGGGTCCGTCCGCGCATGAAGGCCAGCGGCGCCACCTCGATGGTGCCGTTGGCGATCAGGCGCTGGGCGCCGTCGGGGCCCAGCATGTCGTAGAGCGCGTCGTAGAGCGGGCGCAGGTAGGGATCGACCTTGGCCATGAGGTCCCCGGGCAGGAAACCGAGGTGCTCGCCGGCCTCGACGGCCGGACGGGTGAGCACGATGCGTTGGACCTGGCGCCGGTGCAAAGCCGAGACGGCCTGGGCCACGGCCAGGTAGCTCTTGCCGGTGCCGGCCGGGCCGATGCCGAAGGTGATGATCGAGTTGTCAATGGCGTCGCAGTAGCGCTTCTGTCCGGCCGTCGAGGGACGTACCGGCTTGCCCTTGGCGCCGCGGGCCACCTCGTGACGCAGGATCTCACTCGGCCGCAGGTCGTCGGCGACCATGTCGATGGTGCGCTCGATCTTGGTGGGGTCGAGCGACAGACCGCTCTCTAAGACCAGCACCAGTTCGTCGAACAGACGCAGCACCTTGGCCGCGTCCGGTCCGGTCACCGAGATCTGGTTGCCCTGCACGCGGATCTTGGAGGCGGGAAAGGATCGTTCCACCACGCGCAGGTGCACGTCGCGCGGACCGAGCAGGCCCGACATGAGGTGGGTGTTCGATACGAAGGTGGTCGCCGTCAGGGCCTCAGTGGCCGAGGCATCAAAGATCATCCCGGTGGCCACTCCATTTGCCGTCCCCCGAGCACGTGCAGGTGCAGGTGGGCGACCGTCATCTGTCCGTCAATCCCGACGTTCATCACCAGGCGGTAGCCGCTCTCGCGCACCCCTTCGAGTTCGACGACCTCTTGGGCCAGCAGCACCAGGTCGTCGATGATGCCACCGTGCGCACTGGCCACCTCGTCGGCGCTGGTGATGTGCTCGCGCGGAATTATCAACACGTGCACCGGCGCCTGGGGAGAAATGTCGTAGAAGGCGTACGCCCGCTCGCTCTGCGCGACGGGCTTGGACGGAATCTCGCCGGCGATAATTTTGCAAAACAGACAATCAGCCATGTATTTACTCAACCTTACCCAGCGCCCCCGCCGCCGAGGGTAAATCCCCAGCCCCCGGCGCCGAAGGCCAGCAGCGACGCCGCGACCACCCCGGCCGTCTCGGCGCGCAGCACCGTCGGTCCGAGCGAGAGCC
>PLXU01000129.1 GCA_003151555.1 Acidimicrobiaceae bacterium
ACGGTGCGTGGTTTCGCAGCGACGGCCCCGCGGTGAAGTACATCTCCTGCGCACCGGGGACCCGCAGGCTCACGTTGCCGTGCCCGTTCGCGGAAATCGCTCCGCTGGCTATGACCCGCTGGGCAACATCGATCACCTGGTCGACCAAGTCCTTATCCATGCCATCCCCGATTCTTCATAGTCGCGACGGTCCGTGAAGGACTGCGCGAGAACCAACGTCGTGAAAGTATCACTTGAGCTCAAGTAACAACGAGCTGAGGCGCCAGGGACGGTCCACCGTTGACCGGGCGGCGCAATGTGCACGTGAGGTTGTCCATAACGCGTCCACACACGCCACTCCAAGAACCCCGCACTTCGGACGACAGAAAGGCTCGACTCAAGGTACCGAGGAATCTCGCCCCGGTGGCCAATTAAAGAGAGGACTTATACCATGGACCCGTGTCCGTACCCTCTCATTCCGTCGCGGCGATCTTGCTGAGCGGTGGGGCGAGCAGGCGGATGGGCCAGGACAAGTCGCAATTGATCGTTGATGGCGCGACGCTCGGTGCCAGGACCGCTGCGTTGCTGTTGCTCGTCGTCGAGACGGCCATTGAAGTCGGCCCGGGAGTGTCGGGTTTGCCCGCCACGCTCGAAGAACCTCCGGGAGAAGGACCACTCAGTGCCATTGCGGCGGGATGCCACGCGCTGCGTGAGTGCGGACACACCGGAGGCGCTTTGGTAGTCGCCTGTGATCTGCCTCGTTTGTCGGAAGGATTGCTGCGTTTGCTCGTCGAGTGGGATTCGCCGGGTTCGGTCGTGCCGGTGGTGCGCGGCAAAGCTCAACCCCTATGCGCAAAGTGGGGTCGTCAAGACCTTGACAACGCGAGCCAGCTCGTCAGTCAGGGCATTCGATCCTTGCGACACCTCAGCGTTCAGCCCGACGTGGTCCTTCTCGACGAGCCGGCCTGGCAACACGTCGCCAGCGAAGAACAGTTTCTCGATGTCGATAGCCCCGACGATCTTCTCCGGTTCCGACTGTCAACGTGAGTGGCCCCGGGGTAACTCATGCAGGGGCCTCAATGATCCCCCTGCATGAGGCCCAACAAATCATTCGTGTATCGCTGCGCATGGCGCCGCCCGTTGGTGTGCCCCTTGAGGACGCAGTTGGCTGCGTCGGCGCCGAAGAGATCGTCGCTCGAGAGAGCGTGCCGGGATTCTCCAACGCGGCCATGGACGGCTACGCCCTTAGAGCAAGCGACACGGTGGCCGGATCCACGCAACTGCGAGTAACGAACTCGCTCATGGCCGGCGACGTGTCGACCCGAGGTCTCGAGTCGGGCGAAGCCGTGCGCATCATGACCGGTACGCCACTGCCCGACGGAGCCGACAGCGTCTGCAAGATCGAAGAAGTGACGGTCGATCCACGTGGCCAAACGGTGCGCATTGACCGGACCATCCGTTACGGAGAGCACGTTCGTTATCCAGGCGAGGACATCAGCCCGGGCCAGGTCCTCATACGCCCCGGAACGCAATTAGCCCCCGTGCACGTGGGCGTGCTCGCCAGCCAGGGACTTACGTCGGTACTGGTGCACCCGCGACCCCGAGTGGGCGTGCTGTCGACGGGAGACGAGCCGACGCACTCGCGCGAGCCGTTACCAGTCGCGAACTCTCGCCACGTCAACCAGCTGATGCTGCTCGCGTTGCTACGCCGATCCGACTTCGTCGCGACGGACCTTGGATCGGTGCCTAAGGACGCAGCCGAAGTGAGCGCGCGTGTGATCCAAGCCGTGCGCGAGTGCGATGCGGTGCTAGTGACCAGTGGCGCCAGCGCCGTTGACGTGGACTTCGTCACGTCGATGGTCGGCGAGTTAAGCCTCGGCGGGGCCACGTCGTTGCGGGCGGCGGTGAGCCCCGTCCAGACGTTCGTCTTTGGCAACACCGGTCGACAGAGCACGCCGATGTACGCACTGACTGGTGATCCTCTATCGATCCTTGTCGGCTTCGAACTGTACGTGCGGCCCGCTTTGCGCGCTCTCGCGCATCACTACGTGACTCTGCGCCCACTCGTGAGCGTGGTGCTGGAATGTCCACTACCGCGCCGGCGCGACGACACGATTCATCTAGTTCCCATCCTGGCCCGGTTCGACGAGGACGGCCGATTGCACGCCGAACAGGTCGCGCGTCATCGTTCGCTCTACACCCCAACGAGTGGCGCAACAAATGCGCTGGCGTGGGTGTGCGATGGTGACGGTCTCAGCACTGGCCAAGTAGTCCCGGCGATGATCGTGAACACCCTTCAATCCGCGGCGCGATCCACGTCTGTCTCTTTTGGTGCAGAGTGAGGTTTCGATCGACTTCTCACCGAAACCGAACGCGTTACTTCGAATCTGGCTCGGACGGCGAATTTGGCACAATCATTCGCAGCGCCAACTCATTCGCCTGCACCGCTCCGAGACCCGCTTTTGCGGCGAGCCAGCAGGCGACTGGTGCGGCGGTACGTTCCGAGGCGTGCGCGGCGGTCCCGGCCAACGCGAGAATGTGACCACACTCTTCTTCGTCGGGCGCGTCAATGCCCAGCTGTTCTGCGTAAGCCATAATCCATCCAACGGCAGTTGTACTCACGGCGTTCATGGTACCAAGCGCACGACGAATCTCTCGGCGCCGCGAGACCCGGACGTAGCTCCGTGCGGGCCCGGCGAGAAGCAATCATCGTTAGGCTCCCGGTGTGATGGCGGGCCGTACCATGGCGAGATACTGCCATCGCGCGGCGTTCTCAAGGGACGGGGGATCAGGTGAGTCGAATAGCACCCGAGCGATCAGTCGTTCGCATGGTGATCGGCGAAGCGCCGAAAGCGGAGCGCGACGTCCTCGCCGGCGAAGAACCACTCGAGTTGCGAATCGGCGGTCGATCATTCGCGGTCACGATGAGAACACCAGGCGCCGACTTCGACTTGGCGGCCGGTTTCCTCGTGAGCGAGGGCGTCATCACTGACCCGCAACAGCTGTCCTCGATGCGCTACTGCGCGGGGGGTGATGACGGACCCAATCCATACAACCTGCTCGATCTCACGCTGTCCAGCGGTGTCGCGCCCCCCGACGAAAGTTCGGCGAGGGCGTTCTTCACCACCAGTTCTTGCGGACTCTGCGGCAAAGCCTCCATCGACGCGGTGCGCACCCGTTCGGCCTTTGACGTCAGCGGCGATCCACTGCGAGTCACCGCAGACTTGTTGGTAGCCCTGCCCGGACGACTACGCGCCGCCCAGAAGGTGTTCGAGAAGACCGGGGGGCTTCACGCGGCGGCACTGTTCAACGGCGAGACCGGCGAACTGCTGGTGCTACGAGAGGACGTTGGCCGCCACAACGCGGTGGACAAGGTGATCGGTTGAGCCTTGCGCGAAGGACGACTGCCCCTCCGCGGGACCATCTTGCTGGTCTCAGGTCGCGCGTCATTCGAGCTGGTGCAAAAGGCCCTCATGGCAGGCATCCCCATGCTGTGCGCGGTGTCGGCTCCCTCGTCACTGGCCGTTGACTTGGCCAAGGAATCGAACATGACCCTCGTCGGATTCCTACGTGACCCGTCGCTGGTGGTGTACGCCGGAGCAGAACGCGTCGGCGCATCGTTAGATACGCTGCGTCAGACCGACCTCACGATGCGAACTTCGAGTTCGCCAGGTGCAGGGGCGCCGGACTAGCCCCGTCCCGACGCCGGTTCGATTCGAATGATTACCGACTTCGACGTCGGGGTGTTACTGCCAACGGCCGTAGAGTCCAGCGGCACCAGCACGTTGGCCTCAGGAAAGTAGGTCGCGGCACAACCCTTGGGCGTGGGGTACTGCACGACTCGAAATCCATTGGCGTGTCGCTCGCCGTCGCTCCACACGCTCACGAGGTCGACCATGTCACCATCCTTGAGGCCCCGTTCACGCAGGTCGTCGGCATGAACGAACACCACTCTGCGACCGCCCTTGATGCCGCGATAACAATCGTCGAGTCCGTACACCGTGGTGTTGAACTGATCGTGCGACCGCAGGGTCTGAAGTACCAAGTGTCCATCGGGCACGACCACCGCGTCAGGTTCATTCACACTGAAACGGGCTTTACCGGTCTCNNCGCTCTTCAAAATCCGCAAAGCCGTCGATGACGCGAGAGATATGGCCGCGGATCACCGCGTACTCGTCGCGCATGGCGCTCCAGCCAATGTCCTCGCCAAAGAGCGCCGCGCCGAGGCCGCACACGATGGACACCTCGCTGCGCAGGTGTTCGGATCCCGGGTCGAGCCGTCCCCGGGTCGCGTGCACCATGCTCATGGTGTCCTCCACGGTCACGAACTGCTCGCCCCCCGCCTGCACGTCGCGTTCACTGCGGCTCAGGCAGGGCAGCAGCAGTGCCTCGGCGCCGTGGTACAGGTGCGACCGGTTCAACTTGGTGGCGACGTGGACCGTCAATGCGCAATTTTTCATGGCCGCCTCCGACACCGAGGTGTCGGAGGCGGCCGCGACAAAATTGCCGCCCAGGGCGAAGAAGACGTCGATCTTGCCGTCGCGCATGGCGCGGATTGTTTCGACGGTGTCATATCCAGGGACCCGGGGCGGTTCGAATCCGAACTCGTCACGCAATCGATCGAGGAACTTGTCGCTCGCTTGTTCCCACACACCCATGGTGCGATCACCTTGCACGTTGCTGTGTCCGCGTATGGGCGAGGGTCCCGCTCCCGGTCGACCGATGTTGCCGCGCAGGAGCAGAAAGTTCACTATCTCGCGGATGGTAGCGACCGCATTTCGATGCTGGGTGATCCCCATGGCCCAGCAGACGATGACGCTCTTGGCCGCCACCACCTCGGCCGCGAAGTCCTCTATCTGCGCGCGGGAAAGTCCGCTCTGTAATTCGATGACTGGCCATTCAAGATCGCGCCACGCCTGGCACGCCTCGTCGAAGCCGTCGCAGTAGTTCTCGATGAATGAGGCGTCGAAGATCGTGCCGGGCGCGGCCTCTTCGAGAGCTAACAGGGTTTTGTTGACGCCCGCGAACATCGCCAAATCGCCGTTGACCCGCACGGCAAGGTATTTGTCGGTCAGTTTTGTTCCACCACCAATGAGGCCTCGCGCGCTCTGGGGATTCTTGAATCGAACGAGACCGGCTTCGGGCAGCGGATTGGCGGTGACGATGCGCGCACCTCGCTTCTTCGCCTTTTCTAGGGCGCTCAGCATCCGGGGGTGATTGGTGCCCGGATTCTGGCCGACAATGACGATCAACTCCGCGTGCTCAGTGATGTCGTCGAGACTGACCACTCCTTTGCCCACACCGATCGTCTCAAAGAGGGCAGCGCCACTGGACTCGTGGCACATATTCGAACAGTCCGGCAGGTTGTTGGTGCCCAGTCGTCGGGCCAGCAGTTGGTAGAGGAATGCCGCCTCGTTGCTCGCACGACCACTGGTATAGAAAGCGGCTCGGTTCGGATCGGGCATCGCGTGCAGTCGCTCGGCGACGAGGCGCAACGCGTCGTCCCACGTGATCGGCGTGTAGTGCTGCGCCCCCGGTGCCAGGTACATGGGCTCCGTGAGCCGCCCGTGACGTTCCAGCAAATGATCGTCCTCTTCGCGCAGCTCGGCCACGGAGTGATTGGCGAAGAACGATCGGCGCACGCGATCTCGGGTGGCTTCCCACCCGGCGGCCTTGGCGCCGTTTTCGCAGAACTCGGCGTGGCTCCTCGCCTCAGCGCTGGGATCCGCCCAGGCACAGCCTGGACAATCGAAACCGTCGGCCTGATTAAGTGAGAGCAACGTCCGCGCCCCGCGGCGTATCCCCATTTCACTCACCGCGCCCTTTAACGCGTGGCCAATGGCCGGGAAACCCACCGCGGACGTCTTCGGTGCTTCTACCTTGAGCTCATCATCCGGATTAGCGGCCATTTCTCGCTCCCGAACCTTCCAACGTGGCGATTCACGATCGAGGTTCCACCAAAAGGGACCTCTCCGGCGACACTACCGTAGGCAGCCAGGCGAGGTCGATAGTTTGGACCCTCGTGTTCTAGTGGCCGTTGCACGAGGGCACCACTTTGTTCGCCGTGTTGATCGTGAGCGGCAGCTTGCGTAGCCTGATTACTGAAGGCGAAGGTCATCCCAACCACCAGGGGTAAAAGGGATCCCGCCTAATCTGGTAGTCGCTTGTTGACTTTCTTCTGTCTTGGGGGCAGACCAAAGCGAACAGGAAACTGAACACGACGTCGCGGAAACCGAAGTGACTCGGAGGCCTGCGTGAAAGACTCGGCACTATGACGCACCCCGCGACCCTGAGGATCGCTCGCCGCCGCGGGAAAATGAATACCTCCAGGCGCGGCCGCGCCTGGAGCGTCCTCCTGGACGGCATAAACGTCGGTTCCATCGTGAACGAACAGACGCTCGACCTGTCTATGGAGCCCGGTCGCCACACCCTGCGACTGCGCTCCACGAGGTATCTTCTCAGTCCCGAGCAATCCTTCGACGCCTTCGACGATCAAACTCTCGGCTACGTGTGCGAACCGCGCTCGCTCAGTCCGATTATCTTTACCCGATGGCTGGTCTGGCTGCTCATCTCGATGGTGAACCACAATCTCTGGATAAGTCTCCAACCTGACGACAACCTCTCGGTCGACCCCACGTACGAGAGCGCCCGCACACGATCGATCACGCCGAGTCACTCGCGCGCCGATGAGACGGCGCCGCCGGCCGCGGCCGTGTTGGTGCACGATACGCGAGCCGCCCCGGTCGCCCACGTCGCGGCGGCCGGCTCAACGACGGAGTTCGCCCTAGAGGTCAAGGACCTCTCCAAACGATTTGGTGAAAGGACCGCCTTCTCAGAGGTCTCCTTTAACGTCGGCTACGGCGAGGTCTTCGGTTTCCTCGGCCCCAACGGTGCCGGCAAGACCACCACCGTTCGCACGCTCGGCACCTTGATCGCGCCCACGTCGGGATCGGCCCTGGTGGCGGGAATCCCGCTCAGCCCCGAGAACGGGGTGGAGATCCGCCAACGAATTGCGATCATGCCCGAATCACCCGGGCTCTACCTGCGACTGAGCGTGGCCGAGAATTTGAAGTACTTCGCCGGTCTCTACGGCTTGCACCACGCCGAGAAACGAATCGACGACGCCCTCGCCGCCGTCAACCTCCTCGACCGGGCGTCGGACCTTTGTGGTGGCTTATCCAAGGGCCTGCGCCAGCGCGTGGGCCTCGCGCGCACGCTACTCAGCGACCCCGCGATCATGTTCCTCGACGAGCCAACAGCCGGTCTCGACCCCGTGGCCTCGCTCGAAGTACACAATTTGATCATTGGCCTACGCCAGAAGGGAGTCACCATTTTTCTCACCACGCACCGCCTCGACGAGGCCGAGAAACTCTGCGACCGAGTGGCCATCATGAACACCAAGCTGCGCACGGTGGGACGCCCGTCCGAATTGCGAGATCAGCTCTTTTCGCGGTCGCTCGTCGTGCGGACCCTCGCCACGCTACGCGACCCCAAGGAACTCTTTTCGCGAATCCCCGCGATCGACGACTGGCGCGTGGACGATTCGGGCGCCTACGTTCTCACCGTGTCCGACCCCAAAGTCGCCGCGCCGGAGATTGCGCGCGCGCTCGTGGGCGACGGCGCTGACATCCTGTTCATTGGTGAGTCACAACACTCCCTCGAAGACGTGTACCTTGAGTTGATTGCCGACGACGTACAAGTGCGCCGATCATGATGGGCCTCGACGCGACACGCGTGCGTGCCGTCATTCGCAAGGAGTTAACGGACTATCGTCGCAAGCGCTCCATCGTGGTGACCATGATCGTCATGCCGTTGCTATTCCTCGTAGAACCGATTGTCGCGATTTTTGTCGCCCCACCTACGGAACCACCGCCGGCCATGGACAAGTTCGTTGTCCTGCCTCTCCTCTACATGCTCTTGATCGCGGTCATCATGCCGAGCACACTCGCCGCGTACACCGTCGTTGGCGAGCGCGAGCAAGGCACGCTCGAGCCCACGCTCACCACGCCGCTGAGCGAACAGGAGTTCATCCTGGGCAAATCGGCTGCGGTCTTAATCCCCTCAGTGGCGCTCTGTTACGCGGTCTACGGGGTTTTCCTCTTGGCCGTGGAGGCCTCCGCAAAACGCGCCGTCGCCGCGGCCGTTTTCCACGACCGCCCGACGCTGCTCGCATTGTTCGTCTTCGCGCCCTTGGTGGCCGGCTGGGCCGTGGTCGTCGGTTTGGCGGTCTCCGTCAGGGCCACCGAGGTTCGCGTGGCGCAGCAGTTGGGCACGCTCGCTAGTTTGCCGATGATCGTGGTGATCATTCTTCTGATTTCCGGCGTCATCCATCCGACGTTCGTCGCTGCGGCCGAGTACGCCGTTGGAATTCTCGTGGCCGACCTCTTGATGTTACGGATCGTCGCTCGGATGTTCAATCGCGAGCGACTCGTGACGGGTGCCAAGGCCACTCGTTGACGTAGCCCAGCCCCGGTCCAGGAACGCAACGACCACGTGACGAGATGTCCACTCGCGGCGAGTGAAGGTCATCTCCCCATTCAACTTCCACGTGCTGCCAAGGTCGTTGGAGGGAAATCTCCTTCCAGGCGAGCATCACCATAATGTCATCTTGTCGTACAGAACGAAGTGGACGCGGCGACCGTAAGGCATACAAAGTGAACACGCGCTGACGCATGGGCGAACCAAATTATCGCGTTTCTTAGGCGACGTCATTACGCGATGCGTTGGTGACTTCACTTTCGGTGATGTTGATTCGTCGTAGACTCCCAGGGGCAGCGAAAGCGAGCGTGAACAAGTGGCCTACGTAGTGCAAAGCGATTCACTGACAAAAAAGTACGGCAGTATCCTGGCCGTCGACGATCTGTCGTTCAAGATCGAGTCCGGTACCATCACCGGGTTCCTGGGCCCGAACGGTGCGGGAAAGACGACCACGCTAAGAATGCTGTTGGGACTGGCAAACCCCACCAGCGGTCACGCCACCATCTTTGACAAGCCCTACGAGTCCCTGGAGACCCCGGCCCTGCGGGTGGGAGCGGTACTCGAGGCCACCGATTTTCATCCCGGGCGTTCAGGCCGCGACCACCTGAGAACATTGAGCCAAGCCGTGGGACTGCCCGACGCCAGGGTCGACGAAGTGCTCGGCGTCGTTGAGCTCCAGAGCGCGGCCAAGCGACGGGTGAAGGGCTATTCGCTCGGCATGCGCCAACGCCTGGGCCTCGCCGCGGCGTTGCTCGGCAACCCGGATCTGCTCGTGCTCGACGAACCGGCGAACGGACTGGACCCCGAAGGCGTGCGCTGGCTTCGAGATTTCTTGCGCGATTTTGCCTCGGGCGGTCGCACGGTGCTGATATCGAGTCACGTGCTCGCCGAGGTCGCCCAAACCGTGGACCAGGTGCTGATCATCAACCACGGTCGCCTCGTCACCGAATCGTCCCTCGACGATCTGACGGCGCGCGTCGGCGGATCGGTTCGAGTGCGCAGCCCTCAACTAACCCAGTTAGCTGAGGCGCTGCAGCGCGAGGGCATCAGTTCAACGCAAAGCAATGACCACGCCCTGCTCGCGCTGGGCACCACCAGTGAACAAGTCGGCGACATCTGCTTCGCCGCCGGTGTGGCGATCCACGAGCTCGTCACCGAAGGATCTTCGCTCGAAGAAGTCTTCCTCGACCTCACCTCGGGGGAGGCATCGTGAACCATCAATTGAAGGCCGAGGTGCTCAAGATCCGGTCGACGCGAACCACCATGGGCCTGTTGCTCGGACTCATCGCGCTCGCGCTTCTGTTCACCATTCTCACCTGCACGTTGTCACCCACTTCCCAAGTCATCACCGAACAGGATCAGGTTGGATTGCTGAGCTTCGGCAGTATCGCGGGCGTCTTCGCGGCACTCGCGGGAATCATGTTGGTCACGAGTGAGTACCGCTTCGGCACGATCCGACCTACGTTTCTGTTCAACCCCAGCCGCCGTCGTTTATTCGGGTCGAAGATCGCCGCGGGGGCCTTGGCCGGTCTCGTCTTCGGCATCATTGGTGAAGGGCTCGTTTTTGGGATTGGCATCATCATCCTGAAGGCTCGTGGGATTCCCATTACCATGAGCGCCGGCAACATCACGGTGTTGATTGCGGGAGCGATTGTCGGCACGGCCCTGTGGGGCATTCTCGGGGTGGGACTGGGCGCCGTCGTTCCCAACCAAGTGGGCGCGGTGATTTCGTTGCTGGCGTGGGGCTTTGTCGTCGAGAACCTGGTGTTTGGATTTTTGCCGTCCATCGGGCGATTCCTGCCCGTGCACGCACAAGACTCAATGATGGGTCTCACGACTCAACACCTGCTGCCCGGCGACGGTGGCGTCGCCGTGCTCGTCGTGTGGACCGTGGCGCTCGCCAGCATTGGACTCACCATGCTCAAGGGTCGCGACGTAAATTAGTCTGCCGTACAGGTTCTAAGTGACTCCACTGACGCGACGCGCTGCGTGTCCAAGTCAGTCACTTCGATGATGACGCGAAACAGAAAACCGAAGTCTTCGTGGTCGAGGTCAATGCACTCGGCGCTCTCGCGGCGGCGAGGCCATTGACCTCGACCACCTTGTTTATTTTCTTTCCACTACGACCGCACCCTACGTTGGTGAGGGCTCGACTCAGTGTTCACGCCAGCCCAACGGAACGACCACCACCGGCGTGGTGGAGTGCTCCGCTAACTCCAAACTGGTACTGCCCAGCAGGAGTCCCGGGTGCTGGCCCTGACCCCTCGAACCAACGACCAGCAGGTCCGCCCCGACCGGTGGATCGGTGGCGCGCATTAGAACTGAGCACGCGTCCCCATCGTCGACATGCCAATAGAGACGCGAGACGCTAATGCCACACTCCTTGGCGAGCTTGAGCACTTCAGCGGGCGTCTCGTCGCGCGAGAAACGAGCGTGGAGGTGCTCGAGCAGACCGGCCGCGTGCACGACCACCACGTTGGCCCGGGTGTCGACGGCTAAGTGCATTGCCCAGCGGACCGCGATTTCCGAGTCGGCCGAGCCGTCGTAACCCACGGCGATCGTCCTTGGTGGTTTCATGATTGCGCCTCCTCTTGAGCGGCCCGATGCATCATTTCAAGGGCAGCATCGCGTTCACTCTTAGCCCGTTGGACCTCGACCAATCCCGGCCCACCCGAAGAGCGATCCTCGATATCGCCGGCGACCTCCAACACCGAAGCCAGGGTCGCCCTGACCGACGAACGAAGCGCGGCAAGGTCGTAACCTCCCTCGAGGAACATCGCGAGGCGACCGGGACCGGGAACGAAACTGGCCACCGTACGAGCAAATTCGCCGTAGTCGCCGCTCGTCAGTTCCAGGTTGGCCATCGGGTCGGCGCGATGCGCGTCATAGCCCGCCGACACCAAGACCCAGGTGGCAGCGAACCTGTCGATTTCCGGCACGGCAATGTCGTCGAATGCGCGGCGAACCACGTCGCCGGTCGCGCCGGGCGGCAAGGGGATGTTGACGGTGTCGCCGATCGCGTGCCAGCCGCCGACTTCGCTCGCTGCGCCGCTGCCCGGGAACAACGGCGACTGATGCGTCGAGACGTAGAGCACTCGAGGGTCATCCCAGAACGCTTGCTGCGTGCCGTTGCCGTGGTGCACNNGGTGCACGTCCCAGTCGACGATCAGTACCCGCTCGCCCTGGGCGACCAAAGTCGCGGCCGCGATGGCGATGTTGTTCAGCAGGCAAAAGCCCATCGCCCGGTCCGACAGGGCGTGGTGTCCGGGCGGACGCGCCGCGATGAATCCAATACCGTCGCGGCGACGTTGCAGTTCCTCGATGACCGCGAGACCGGCCCCGGCGGCGAACTTAGCGATTGACCAGGACTCGTAGGTCGCGTAGGTGTCCGGGTCGATGTCGCCGCCACCCGTGTAGCAAAAGGTCCCGAGCTCCTCGAGGTAGGCGCCGTCGTGCACGCGCGTGAGCTCCGCTCGTTTGGCGGCGTAGGCGGGGACCTCCACCAAGGCGCTGCCTAGATCCAGGTCATCGATCGCTGCCCTCACCGCCGTGATGCGGTCGGGCCGTTCGGGGTGGCCCGGATCCTCGTGGGCCGAGTCATCGAACGCAGCGTTGACGACCAACACCATTATCTAGTTCCGTCCCGCTCGGTACTCTTCACGACGCTCGCGACTTTCTTCAGTGGGCTCGATGGGAAAGCGCACGCTGATCTCACCGTCGCTGAAGGTCGAAGCCACCGGAAAACCGGAGTGGCGAAAGACGGACATCATGTCGCGGTTGCTCGCCATGGTCTCGGCGCTGAAGGTCGTGATCCCGCGAACCCACGCCGCGTCGGCGAGGCGTTCGAGCAGTTCAAGTCCCAGCCCCAAATGCTGGTGGTCGTCGGCGACCACGAAGGCAACTTCGGCCCGAGTCGTCATGGGATAGCGGTCGTAGCGACCAACGGCGACCAGTTGCTCACCGTCTTCAATAACCAGGGCCAGACGGTCCACGTAATCGACCTGGGTGAGGTGTGTCAATTCGGCGAGGGAGAGCGTGGGGTGCATCAAGAAATAGCGGCGATAGATCGAGTCCCACGACAATCGCGAGTGAAAGGCCTCCAGTTTGTCCGCGTCGTCGGCGCGAATGGGACGTAGATGTAGCGTTCTGCCGTCGCGAGTAGCCATGTCGGTTTCGAGCTCGAGGGGGTAGCGCCAGGGGACGAACTCGTCGGAGGAGGGCTCGCCCTGGCGGTCTTGCGCCTCGGAGGAGTGCGGTTGTTCACTCATGCAACCTTCCCTCTCTGGCCACATTTCTTCATTTCGTAGGCCCTCGACCCCCAACTTTAATTGACGCCAATCCACCGGCTCGTTCGCCGAATAGGGTACGCAGTCCCTTCGGCGCCTGGGCCGCAACCCGTGGGGCGACCGGCCAGCGGCCCTCGCCAGCGCCACAAAGGGACTTTTTACTCTACGAGAGGTTGGCCATCGCGACTCATACTTGGACATGGACGTAAGTAACGCCACCGTGTCCGATTCGAAGAAGCGCAATCCCATCTTCATCGAGGACTTTATCGACGTCGACCGATCGTTCGCGGACCTTCGCGAACGTTTCAGCGGTGACGGTCAATGGCTGGCGCCCCTGGCGACCATAGCGACGCAGGAAGGCGAGGTCCTGCGAATGCGCATCGGCCCGACGTGGGCCGCGGGGCTAGTGAGCCGCGAAGTGGAGGTGATGCTTTGGCCAACGCGTGCGAGGGGTAACGCACTGGCGCGCTCGCTCACCTGGGTACCCAGTGAGTGGCAGTCGCTATTCCCATTGTTGGACGGCGACATCGAACTGGCCCCGCTCGGCACCGGCTGGAGTCGCGTCTCCTTGGCCGTGGCCTATACGCCGCCGCTGGGCGGATTCGGCGCGGCCGTTGATCGCGCGCTGTTGCACCGCGTGGCCGCGTCGACGGTGCGCTCATTCCTTACCCAGGTGGCCGAGAGATTGCAGACTGACGGTTACGCACTACCCGATTGAGTAATCCGGGCCTTCATCGCTGCACACCTTTCGCGGGACGAGGATTAACTCGCCACTCGCGGCAGTCTGTCGAGTGACGCTCGTGAAGTCGGTCGAAATGGCAATGGTAATGTTGGGTTCCCCCAGTCTGCGAAGAGAGCAACACCGGTAATGACGTTTCGATTTCTTCTCCAGACGGTGCTTCGCCCGCAGCGGGCCAGCCTGGATCTCGGTGCCACCCCCACGGCCAACGTCGAGTACGCGAACGCTCTGCACGGTTCGTTACAAGTACGCCACGTCGACGCNNGTTCGTGCAACGGCTGCGAGCTCGAAGTGACCTCCGCCTTCGCCCCGGTCTACGACGCCGAGCGCTTCGGGGTCCGCCTCGTTGCGTCGCCCCGTCACGCCGACGCGTTGCTGGTCACCGGTCCAGTCACCAAAAACATGGCCGAACCGCTCACGAAGACGTACGAGTCAATGCCCGAACCTCGACTCGTCATCAGCCTGGGCGACTGCGCCAAGGACTGCGGCGTCTTTAAGGGCGGCTACGGCGTCGAGGGCGCGGTGAGTGACGTGCTTCCGGTCAACGTGCACATCGCCGGCTGCCCGCCGCATCCCGAGGCAATCATCGACGCGCTGAGGGGCCTTACCGGAAGGTGAACGAAGCCTGCGTGATTGCGACGGCGCTGGCCGGTCTCGCGGCGGCGATCGCGGGCGGCGCGCTACCACTACGCAGCCGGGTTGGCGCCGCGGTGGCCCTGACCTGGGTCTCGTGCGCGGCGGCCCTTGTCGCCGCGCTCAACGTGCTGCGCAGCGGCCACGCGATTGTGTTGGCCACTCGCCAGATCCTTCCCCTCACCGGCGTCAACCTGGTACTTACCCCGCTGGGGGCGGTCTTCGTGCTCGCCATCGTCGTGGTGGCGCTGGCCTCCACCCTCTACTGGCTCGGCTACGCGAGCCACGGGCTGTCGACGCGGACCGCCTCGTGCGCCCTGCCGCTCTTCGTCACCGCCATGATCCTGGTCCCCTTCGCCGCCAGCGTGGCGACGTTCCTCGTGCTGTGGGAACTGATGGCGCTGACCTCACTGGTACTGGTACTGAGCGATCAGTCGCGGCGCGAGGCGGCGCGCAGCGCGGGCCAGTGGTACGCGGTGATGACCCACGCGGGAGCGGCCGCCATCCTCCTCGCGCTGGTGCTGCTCAGCGCGCACGCGGGTGGCCAGACCTTCGCCCAGATCGAGGTGCACGCCCGTCACCTCTCCGGCGCCCTGCGCGGCACGATCTTCGTGCTGGCCCTGCTCGGTTTCGCCTCCAAGGCGGGCGCCGTGCCACTGCACGTGTGGCTGCCCAAGGCCCACGCCGAGGCGCCCGGGCCGGCCTCCGCGCTCATGTCCGGGGCGATGGTGAACCTCGGCATCTACGGCATCATTCTCGTGGGCAACGTATTGCTCGGTGGCGGACCGGTCTGGTGGTGGTTGCTCGTCAGCGCACTCGGTGTTCTCTCGGCGCTCTACGGCGCGCTCTACGCCGCGACCAATTCGGATCTCAAGCGGCTGCTCGCCTACTCGACCTCCGACAATATGGGCCTGGTACTCATTGCCCTGGGGGCGTCGGGCATGTTCGCCGCGTCGGGCAGTCACACCACGGCGGCCATTGCGATGGTGGCGGCCCTGTTGTTGATGTTCAACCATTCCCTTTTCAAGGGCGCCCTCTTCCTCGCCGCCGGCGCGGTGCAGATCGCCACCGGCACCCGCGACCTCGACCGGCTGGGTGGGCTGCTCAAACGAATGCCCGTCACCGGCGTGGTCTTCCTCATCGGCGCCCTCTCGGTCGCCGCCCTGCCACCCTTAAACGGATTTGTCGGCGAGTGGCTGCTGTTGCAAAGCCTGCTGCACGCCTTACCCAGTGCCAACACGGCGATCGTCATCACCGTGGCCGTCGCGGTGGCGGCCCTCGCCCTCACGGGCGGGCTCACCGTGGCCGCCTTTGTCAAGGCCATGGGCATTGGCTTTCTCGG
>PLXU01000024.1:0-467 GCA_003151555.1 Acidimicrobiaceae bacterium
TCGTCGTTATGCCAATGTCCATTGAGGGCGACCGCGCTTTTCAACAAGGTTCCTTGCGTATCGGGCCGCACGTCGAACTTCACTCGATGCCGTGCGCATTACTGTCTCTATATGTCTGATTCACCGTCGATGGCGTCGTCGCGTCCGACCAAGCGCCGTAACCGGGCCATCGTTGAGTGGCTCGTCATCCTGGTGGCCGCGGTGCTGATATCGGTGCTGGTTCGGACCTTCGTGTTCGAGCTNNGATGTATCCCACGCTGCACGTCGGCGACCGTATCATCGTGGACAAGCTCAGTGTGGATTTCGGCACCATCAACACCGGCGACATCGTGGTCTTCAAGGCACCCAAAGGGGTCGCTCTGGACTGTAACGACAATGTCGCCGACCTGGTGAAGCGAGTGATCGGCGTGCCCGGGGATGTTCTTACGTCTAAGGGCAACACCATCTTCATCAACGGCAAAGCGTTG
>PLXU01000024.1:519-15099 GCA_003151555.1 Acidimicrobiaceae bacterium
CGCGGTCCATGATCTCCTTGGTGAGCAGTGGCATGGTGTCGAGGGCCGTCATATTCTCGCGCACCTGGTCAGCGTTGGACGCCCCGGTGATGACCGTCGAGACGTTCGGGTTCTTGGCGCACCACGCCAGTGAGAACTGCGCCAGAGTGACGCCCAACTCGTCGGCGATCACCTTGAGCTCGCTCACCTTCTTGTTGCGTCCCTCGTCGGTCAACGCCCCCTTCAGCCATTCGTAACCGGGCAGCGAGGCGCGAGAGCCCTCGGGCACGCCGTTGAGGTACTTGCCGGTCAAGAGACCCGACGACAGGGGCGACCAGATGGTCGTGCCCAGGCCGATGTCTTCGTAGAGTCGGGCGTACTCCTTTTCCACGCGGTCGCGCCACAGGATGTTGTACTGCGGCTGCTCCATCAGGGGCTTGTGCAGATGGTGCTTGTCGGCGATGTCGTAGGCCGCTCGAATCTCGTCGGCGGTCCACTCCGAGGTTCCCCAGTACAGGGCCTTACCCTGGGTGACCATGTCGCTCATGGCCCACACCGTCTCTTCGATGGGCGTCTTCGGGTCGGCGCGGTGACAGAAGACCAGGTCGACGAAGTCCAGGCCGAATCGCTCGAGCGAGGCGTCGATGGCCTGGCTCAAGTACTTGCGGTTGAGCGTGTTCTTCATGTTGATCTCGTCGTGAATGCCCCAGAACAACTTGGTTGAGACCACGTACTCGTGGCGCTTCCAGCCGAGGTCGCGGAAGGCCTGACCCATGACGCGCTCGGATTCGCCGCCCGAGTACGACTCCGCGTTGTCAAAGAAGTTGACCCCGGCATCCTTGGCGGCGCTTAGGCACTCGGCGGCCTCATTCGCAGTCTCGAGTTGGTTCTTTTGGCCGAACGTGACCCACGATCCGAACGACAGCACGCTCACTTGAAGTCCCGAGCGGCCTAGGCGGCGATATTCCATCTCTGACATGTTCTCTCCTTTGCCAAAGCAGCTTTGCTGAGGCGGTCCTTGCGCGGTGGTTACGCGCTGGGGTTGTTGGGTACCGGGGGCCATTCGTCGAACGTGACTGGATCGGTGTTCTTCGGCCGCTTGACGAGCACGGCCACCCCGCTCAGTGACGCCACGATTAGCGCGATGAATAGCAACTTGACGAGTGTCTTCAGTAGGCCCATTACCTCCCACGATAGTGGCCCTCTGGACTTTTCTTTTCGGTACTGTACAATGATTGCGTGACCAGCAACCAGAGTGCCGAGCTACTACTGCAATAGGACGAGCGTGAGTTCGTCTGACCCCCCGCATACGCGGGGGTTTTTTGTTTCTCGCACAATGGCCGTAGCGAAAGGATGAACATGGCGCGCAGCACCCAGCGACCGAGCCCCATGGCGTTCGCCAAGTATCAGCCCACGGTACCGGTGGACCTGCCCGATCGCACCTGGCCCAACAATCGCCTCACCCGGGCGCCGCGCTGGTGCAGCGTTGACCTGCGCGACGGGAACCAGGCCCTGATCGACCCCATGGACATGGACCGAAAGAACGCGATGTTCGTCCAACTGGTGGCCATGGGCTTTAAGGAGATTGAAGTTGGTTTTCCCAGCGCCAGTCAGCCCGACTTCGACTTCGTGCGCCACATCATCGAAAAGGACCTCATTCCCGACGACGTCACGATTCAGGTCCTGACCCAATGTCGCGAGGACTTGATTCGGCGCACCTTCGAGTCGCTGCACGGGGCGAAGCGGGCCATCGTGCACTTCTACAACTCGACTTCTACCTTGCAGCGTCGGGTCGTCTTTGGCCTGGACACCGCGGGCATCACCAAGATCGCGACTGACGCAGCCACCATCTGCCGTTCGCTCGAAGCAACGTCGCCCACGACGGACTTTCTCTACGAGTACTCGCCCGAAAGTTTCACCGGCACCGAGCTGGAGTACGCGCTCGAGATTTGCAACGCGGTCATCGAGGTCATCGACCCCTCGCCCGAGCGTCCGTTGATCCTCAACCTGCCGGCCACCGTCGAGATGTACACGCCCAATCTCTACGCCGACGCCATTGAGTGGTTTCTGCGTCACGTGCACCGTCGCGACAGCGTGATCCTGTCGCTGCATCCCCATAATGATCGCGGCACCGGGGTGGCCGCCGCTGAGCTCGGCGTACTGGCCGGCGCCGACCGGGTCGAAGGCACGCTCTTTGGCAACGGCGAACGCACCGGCAACGTGGACGTCGTGAACCTGGCGCTCAACCTCTTCTCCCAGGGCGTCGACCCCGAGCTGGACATCCGCGACATTGACAAGGCTCGCCACGTCGCCGAGTACGCGAACCGCCTGCCGGTGCACATGCGCCACCCCTACGTCGGCGAACTGGTCTACACGGCGTTTTCGGGCTCGCACCAGGACGCAATCAAGAAAGGCATGGGCGCCATTGGCGACAGCTACGACGTCTGGGAGGTTCCCTACCTGCCCATCGACCCCAAGCACACCGGGCGCACTTACGAGGCGATCATTCGTGTCAACTCCCAATCGGGCAAGGGTGGCGTGGCCTACCTCCTAAATGCCGAACACGGCCTCGACCTGCCGCGCGCGATGCAGGTGGAGTTCTCCAGGCACGTCCAAGAATTAACTGAGACGTCCGGCACCGAAATCTCACCGGCGCAGATCTGGGACGTGTTCACCACGACCTACTTGCCCGAGAATCCCAAGATCCAACTGCTGTCGAGCGAGATCTCGGCCGACAATCACAACACGCGCATCTTCGCGCAAGTGGTAGTCGACGGTCAGCACGTCACGCTCAAGGGTGAGGGCAACGGACCCATCGACGCATTGATGGCGGGACTGCGCAACGAGATGGACGTGCATTTCTCGGTGCGCGACTATCAAGAGCACGCGTTGACCCCGGGTTCGGAGGCGTCGGCCGTGGCGTACGTCGAAGCGCAGGGTGACGACGGCACCACGTGGTGGGGAGTGGGCATGAGTTCATCGATCCTGGACGCCTCGCTCGAGGCCGTCATTTCGGCCGCCAATCGCCGTCGCTGAGCATCGCCAGGGTTAACCTGAATCAGTGACTTTGCACGCGCTGTACACAGTGATCGGGTGGACGGCGGTGTTGTTCGGTCTCGCATCGACAGTGGCTCAATTCCGCCGGGCGTTCACCATCGGGATCGAAGGCATTTCGCTCGCGACGTGGGTCATGTTCGTGATGCTGGGTGTTTACTGGATAACCTACGGTGCCACCGTGCACTCGTGGATAATCATTCTCGGGAGTCTGTGCGTGTTGCCACTACAGCTGGCGATCATCTTTCGATTGCAGCCGTGGAAGCGCTGGAGCGTGTCGTTTCGCTGTTTGGTCTTTTTCGCCTCGTTCTGTATCGTGCCCACGCTCCTCTGGGGATGGAACGGTGGGGTGTTGGGCGTTGGCCTGGCGATGGTCGGCAATCGCCTGCCCCAGATCATCAAACTGGCTCGTTACCGCGGCGCCGACGGCGTGTCGGTGGGGGCGTGGTCGCTCGGGGTCCTGTGCTCATCGACGTGGATGGTGTACTACGTAGGTTTTCATTTGTGGTCGGCCTGCATTGCGACCGTCAGTTCGGGGGCGGCCAACGTCACCGTGGCGCTGCTCGCGAGATGGCGTCACCGCCAGAGTCGCGAGGACATGATTCGCGAGGTCGTCTTCGCGGTCTAGTTCCGATTCACTCGCCGCGTTGGCGCAAACTACGGCTTCAGGCGCTCGGAGAAGAACGTAAGCACTTGTTCCAGGGCCACCCGAGTGGGTGATCCTTCACGCTCACCCAAATCTTGGGTGAACACGGAGTGGGCGTGGGTCGAATAACCCCACGGGTTGGTGGCCGATGAGTCGATTTCAACGCCAATGAACGCGTCGCCCAGTTCCTGGCGAAGACGGGCGAACCGCTCCGCCGGGGCCTTTTTGTCGCCGGTGAATCGGTAGCCCAGGACGCAGACGCCCTCGGCAACCCGCTCCTTGATGGCGTCCAGGTCGCTGGCGCTCACGCCGAGCTCTGACTTGCGTCCGATCGGTAGCGAAGGCTGGGCCAGTACCGGGGCGACCACTACGGGGTCGACCATCATGGCCAGCGCAAAACCACCCGTCAGGCACATGCCGATCACGCCCACGCCCGGGCCGCCATTTTGCGTGTGCTCGAAGTGCGCGAGGTCGCGCAGCCACGAGGTCACGGGACTCGCCTTTTCTTTGGCGAAGAGGGTGAACTCTCGTGAGACGCAAATCCCGCCGAGTGTTCTGAGGGCTTCGCCCACCGTGGGGGGCGCACCGTCGCGGCCGAACAGGTGCGGCATCACGACATGAAGGTTCCGCGCGGCGACGCGACGGGCGAAGGCGGCGACTAGGGGGGTGATGCCGGGCGCTTCGCTGATGACCAGGACCGCGGGACCGTGTCCCATTCGGTAGACGTCGCGCGTCACGCCGCGGGCCGTGTACGAACCGCGCTCGAAGTCGGCGAGGTCGTTCGAACGATACGTGGTGCCCATGCAGTGTCCCTGTCGAAGTTGTACTGCATTGAACCTAGGTCATCGGCGTCATTGGCGCAGGATCAGCGATCGTGAACCATGTCGCCGCGCACAAAAGCGCTATGCAATACTTCGTCTGACAAAGAGGCGACTACTTCAAGCTGAAGGCGGGGACACAGTGAATTATTGTCGCCGCTGCGGCACGAAGGTCGTGGGCGCGTTCTGTCAGCACTGCGGGGCCGCGACGTCGGAGCCTCGGGAGAATCCGCCAGCGGGATCGCCGCTGGGCGCTGCGTCGGTCGACGAGCTCGGTGCCCTACCGCCGCCGCTCGCTGTGGATGGTCAGATTGACAGCGCCGAAGGCCATGGTGCCCACGGTGCACCCGAGTCAGCGCAGGTCAGTCACGCCAAAAGTGCCATGGGAACGGTACTTCCCCCGGGCGAAGCCAGACGGTCCTTGGTGTGGGAGACGCGATTCGTCATGTGGGCATTTCTGTTTCCCGCCGTCATGGGCGCGGTCGTCGAGCTGGCCCAACACGTCGAAGAAGTCGGCAACATCACTCGATTTTCTGTCATCGTCCACGGTCACCCGGTAACCAATTTGATTCTGGGTATTTTTGAATATCTGGCGGTCGCCGCGATCGTGCCACTGGCGCTGTTCCTGCTCAATCGAACGGGCCAAAGTCCCGCCGTGATGGGACTCGGCGTGCCCCACTTCAAGAGGGACATCTGGCCCGGTCTCGGTTTGGCCGCGGGTGCCTTCGCCACCGAGGTGGTCATCCTGATTCCCTTCGCGTCGTTCATGAAACACCACTCTTCGCTCGCCACGTCGGTCGGGGTGGGTAACGTGCCCAAGTACTACGTCATCGGTGGACTCGCAATGTCCGCGGTCACGGCCATTGCCGAAGAGGTGTTGGTGAACGGTTACCTGATCACCCGGTTGGGCCAACTCGGCTGGACGCCGCGCAAATCTCTGATTCTGAGCCTCATTCTGCGCACCAGCTACCACGTGTACTACGGGTTGGGCTTCCTGCTCACCATTCCCTTCGGCTACTTCGTCACCCGTTCGTTCCAGAAGCACCATAAGTTGAACCGCCCGATCATGGCTCACTTCTTATACGACGCCGTCCTCCTCACCATCGCCATTCTTAAATAGTCTTCAAGTGCGCCAGTTCTAGAGTTATGTAGAGAGTGCTTCCACGATCGAAGAAATGAAAGGAGTTGACGTGCCCTACTGCTCAAACTGTGGAACACAGGAAATGGTGGCCCAACAATTCTGCTCGACCTGTGGGGCCGCGACCTCGCGCCCCTTCGCTGAACCGGCGCCGCTGCCGTACTTCGCCGCGGACTCGGCCCCCCAACCGGGACTCGTTGACCTCGCCGGCTTTTGGTGGCGCGCCCTCAGTTTTATTGTTGATTCGCTCATCGTGGGCGCCGTGACGGAGTTGCCCGCGCACGTTATGAGCGCCAGCTTCTATCCGACGGTGGCCCTGTCGCTCATCGTCATCTTCTTCTACTGGGCCCTCTTCATCACCTATTGGAACGGTCAGACGTTGGGCATGAGGCTCGTCAACATTCGCTGCGTCACGAAGGACGGACGCGGACCCGTTAATCTGCAACGCTCAATGGTGAGGTCGGCTACCTATAGCTTCCTGTTGCTCATCGGATCGCTGTATCACTTCCAGACGTATAAGAACCCGACGGCGCAACAAACCACGCACGCGGCGCACCAAGCCCTGATCCTGTTCGCCCTCCTGGTACCGCATTTACTCGATTTGCTCTGGGCGGCCTGGGACAAGGACAATCAGACGTTGCACGACAAGGTCGCCCAGACCGTTGCGATTCGTCCGCGCAAGCTCATGTGATTGGGCGGCGAATCTTCGTCGCGTAATGCACGCATGAAGTGACGCTGACGATCCTCGATATTCCTGCGTGGTCCCCTACGGTTCGGGTGAAGACGTGGCCGCCGCGCTCGCGGCCGCGCGTAACAACGATGAGTCGGAACTTACGGCCACAAAGCTGAATCCCTGCTCGACGAGCTGATCGACTCGCTGGGCGTCGCCCGTGAGTATGCCGGCCGCGATATTCGCGTCCCTGCAGGCCCGCACGACGCGATCCAGCGCCTCTTGGAATTGCGCGGCATCCAACTTGCCGGGGATGCCCAGGGCCGCGGAGAGATCACTCGGGCCCACGAACAACACGTTGACGCCCGCGACCGCCGCAATCTGCTCGACGTGGGTGAGGGCGGGCAGCGTCTCAATCTGCACGACGCTCAGGATTGAAGCGTTCACCTGCTCACTGTCGCGATCGTCCCCGCCAAACTGACGGGCTCGGTTGTAGCCGGCGATGCCCCGGTCTCCCGACGGTGGATAGGCGAGGTGGCGCACGGCGGCCTCGACCTCTTGGGGCGTGTCCAGTCTCGGAAACATCACCCCGCACGCACCGAGGTCTAGGACGTGACCGGCGCGAATCCGCTCCGCCGACTCCGGGCGAACCAGTACGGGCACGTTGTGAGCGGCCCCCGCGAGTATCTGGCCCACCAGCGCCTCTTCGCCCCCCGCACCATGTTCGAGATCGACCAGCAGCCAGTCGAACCCACTCAATGCGCACACCTCGGCCGCCAGGGTTGATCCGAGATTAAGGAAGGTCCCGCGCGTCGGGGAACCGGCCCGCACCCGTTCTATGAAAGTAGTCATGGCCACTGAACTTAATTGACAAAGTCGTCCGAGATCTGCGCCGCTCCTCACGGCCTCAATGAGGCATTTTTGGGTGGGTTAATGTTCGACCACGGGCCGGCAGTAACGACAACGCCCTCGATACTCGAAGAGATAGTGAGGCCGCTGGCAGTGTGCCCAACCGGGATTGACAAAATAACCATCACCCCGGTGGCCTTTCGTGACCCCGCGCTGCTCAACGCCGTGGGTGTGCACCAGCCGTTCGCCATTCGAAGCGTGATCGAGGTCGTGACCAGCGACGGATTGACGGGTCTCGGCGAGTCCTACGGCGACCTCGCGCACTTGGAACAACTTCGCCTCGTCGCCGACGCCATCGTCGGCCTCGATGTGTTTTCGAACAATCAGATGTTCGTACGCGCCGGCGCTGCGCTGCGTGGAGTGGTCGGACGTGACGGCCACGGTTTGACGGGCGCGATCAGCGCGGCCGGCACACTACTGCGGGCCTACTCGGCCTTCGAGGTGGCCTGCCTCGACGTGCAGGGCCAACTGCTCGCTCGACCGGTGGTGGACCTGCTGGGCGGAGCGGTGCGCACCGCGGTGCCGTTCTCGGCCTACCTGTTCTATAAGTGGGCCGCCCACCCGGGCGAGAAGCCCGACGCCTACGGTGCGGCCTTGGATCCAGACAGCATCGTCGAGCAAGCCAGATGGATGGTATCGCAGTACGGCTTCACGGCCATCAAACTCAAAGGGGGAGTGCTGACGCCGCGCCAGGAGGTCGATACGATATTCGCCCTGCGCGACGCGTTCCCCGCGGTGCCGTTGCGTCTCGACCCCAACGCGGCCTGGACGGTCGCCACGTCGATCAAGGTGGGCCAAGAGCTGGCCGGTGTGCTCGAGTACTTAGAAGACCCCACGTCCGGGCTGAGCGCGATGGCCGACGTCGCTCGACAGGTGGCGATGCCGTTGGCGACCAACATGTGCGTGGTCGGATTCGAAGACGTGCCCACCGCGATTGAGCAACGCTCCGTCGGGGTCATCCTCTCGGATCACCATTACTGGGGCGGACTTCGCCGGGTCCAGGAACTCGCCGCCATTTGCGACACCTTCGACCTGGGGCTCTCGATGCATTCCAACTCCCACCTCGGTATCAGCCTGGCCGCCATGACGCACGTGGCGGCCGCGGTCCCGAACCTCACCTACGCGCTCGACACGCACTGGCCGTGGAAGGACCAGGACGTCATCGCCGACGGGTCGCTCACCTTCAAGGACGGTTCGGTCACGGTCCCCACCTCGCCCGGACTTGGCGTCGAACTTGACCGTGACGCGTTAGACGAACTGCACCGCCAGTACCTGGCGTGCGGGATCACCACGCGTAGCGACACGGTCTACATGCGCCAGTTCGATCCCTCCTTCGACGCGCGGCCGGCCCGCTGGTGAAGGCCGTCGGCTACTCCTTCCCTTGGGAGTACGTGGGTGATCCACTGGCCGCACCCCGGGCCGCGGCGTCAGGGGTCGACGTCGTCGCGCTCGCCGCGTCCTACCACGCCGTGCGAGCGGTGAGCCCTCTGCACCCGACGCGCCGGGTCATGGAGGTTCCGCACTCGGCGTGCTACGTGCCGGTGCGCGAGGAAGCCTGGCGGGGACATCGCCTGGTCCCGAGCAGCCCCGCCTGGAGCGACGACAACAACCTGTTCGTGAGCGCCCGCAACCAACTGGTGGACGCGGGGCTGGAGGTTGACGCGTGGATCGTCCTGACCCATAACGACGACCTCGGTCGAACGCACCCCGACCTGGTAGTGCAAAACGCGTTCGCGGATCACTACTCCTACGCGCTCTGTCCTTCGGCGCCCGACGTGCGTGAATATTGTCTGACCCTCGTCGAAGAGGTCCTGCGCGCGAGCGAGTGCCGTGGTCTGGTCGTGGAAGCCTGCGGACCGATGGGGCTGGACCACGCTGGCGTGCACGACAAGAACGAGTTCGCCAACTGGAACACGACGGCCCGGCAGCTGCTGTCGATCTGCTTCTGTCCTCACTGCCAGCGCGGTCTCGAAGAAGAGGGCCTTGACGTTGAGGAGTTGGCCCGGCGGGTACGCACCGGCGTCGACGCCAACGCGACGTCGCTTCGCGACGCGTTGGGCGACGCGGCCGAACAGGTGGCGTTGTTTCGCTCCCGCCTGGTGACTCGCTTGCGCGAAGAACTCATGCAGCGAGTCCACGACGTGCGCCCGGGTACCGCCATCACGCTGCACGCGTCGGGCGATGCGTGGGCCACGGGTTCGTTTGCGGCGCTGGGTGATGCCGGATCGTTGGCGGGGATCACGTGCGCGGTGGCTAACTGTTGGGGATCATCGCCGGGTGAGCACGAACTACTGGCCCTCCGCACGCTGATTGATGGTCGCTGCCAACTGGGGGCGTACCTGCGCTTGGACCAGGGATGGTCCAGCGAAGGGATGCTCAGCGACACGATTCGCCGCTACGTCAGCGCCGGAATGGACGAGCTGCATCTGTACCACCTGGGGATGGTGTCGCGCGACGCCCTGGAAACGGCGGCGCGGGTAGTGCACGCCGGTTCTAGCCTCGCGTCCGAACATTCGATGCGTCTCGCGTCCAGTGCCGCAACCAAGGAGTTGCCACGATGACCCAGCAAATTCTCATCACTGGCGCGGCCGGCATAATCGGTGTATCGCTGCGCGACTCGTTGCGTCAACCCGATCGCCACCTGCGCCTGCTCGACATCAAGCCCCAGATTGAACTCGGGACCGGAGAGGCGGCGCAGCTTATCGAGGCGTCGTGCACGGACCCCGCCGCAATGTTCGACGCGTGCCAGGGAGTTGACGTCGTCCTGCACCTGGGCGGCCTTTCGACGGGCGGTTTCAACTGGGAGCAGTACGTGGACGTCAATATCAATGGCACCTACCGCGTGCTCGACGCGGCCCGCCGCGCCGGCGTGCCGCGGGTCGTGTACGCCAGCAGCCATCACGCCGTTGGATTCCACCCCTCCGACACCGGCGTCACCGTCCCGGACTATTTGTTCCCTCGCCCCGACAGCCTGTACGGGGTGTCGAAGGCCGCCGGCGAGAGTTTGTGCAGCCTCTTTCACGATCGCCACGGACTCGACGTCGTGTGCCTGCGAATTGGCTCGTATCGCACTCGGCCCACCGACCAACGCGCACTATTCAATTGGCTGTCGCCGGGCGACTGCACGCGACTCTTCGAGGCGGCGATTGCGACGCCCGCCCCGGGGTTTCGCGTGGTGTGGGGTGTCTCGGCAAACGCTAGGGCAATCATGTCTCTCGACGAGGCGCACGCCATTGGCTACGTCCCGATCGACAACGCCGAGGACTACGCCGAGCAAATCAACGCGGACACCCACTCATTGCACGCTCAGGGCGGCCATTTCATCGGCGGCCCCTTCACTGATGTGACGTTCGAATAGGCGGCCAGCGGGGCCCGTGAGGGTGTAATTTTTGGCTACGCCCAGCCCAATTCCTCGAGACGGGGATCACTAATGCCGAAGTGGTGGGCCACTTCGTGGATGACCGTCTTTTGCACCTGCTTCTTGACGTCCTCTTCGGAGTTGCAGTAGCGACAGATCGCGGTTTGGTAGAGCGTGATTCGATCGGGCAGCACGCCGCTGTAAACCATCGGTCCGCGATTGGTGAGTGGCACGCCCTCGTAGAGGCCGAAGAGTGAACGGCCTACCGCTTCGTCTTCGACAATGATGGCCACGTTCTCCATCACGTCGGCGAGCGACTTCGGCAGCGCCGCGAGCGCTTCGGCCGCCAGCTCCTCGAATCGTTCGTTGCTCACGGTAAACACCTTGGCAGCGTACCGGTCAGCCAAGAAGGTTCGTCCATCTCTGGGACCGCTCGCTGCTGGTTGTACTGCGTCAGCCAGTTCGACTTTGACCTGACGACCAGAACACGAAGCGTGGGTGGTGCGACGAAGAAAACTTATTCGCCGTCTTCGATGCCTTGACGCTCGCGTTCGATGAGTCGCGCCTTGGCGATATCGTTCTCGGGATTGGCCCGGACCTCCCTCACCAATCCGGCCGTGGGGTCTCCGACCGCCTGGTGCATGCGCGTTCCCATGTAACTGAAGTGCGGCCGAGGTCCATCGTTCGTCTGCTGGGCGAGCGGGTCGGCCGGCGAACGCGCAAAGAACTGCGAGAGCATGTAGCCGTAGGCGCCGGCGGCAAGGAGTCCGATCGCGAAGATCAGCATGCCAGCCACTTCCAGCACCCGCCCGGGGGTGTTGGACGACTTTTCGATCGCGAAACCGATCAAGAACACTGCCGAGCCCAGCGCGATGACGCCTTCGGAGACGTAGAGACCCAGGTCGAGCCGGCGCCGATGTGCCACCTTCTGCTCCGTCACGGGCGCCACCTTTCTTCGGGGACGCACGGGCGTCCATATGAAGTGAACTACTCACATTCTAGGGCAGGAGGCGCGAAATGGCGTGCTCAGGACGAGGGGCGAACGACCTTACTCGTGGCGATTACGTCTGCTCCTGGGTGGGGCGAGCCATTGGTCCCAAGAAGCGCTCTGCTCGAGGGTCAAACCACGGGTTTCTCGACCGAAGACGAGGACGACGGCCGCGGCGATCAGGGCCACGGAGCCAACCAGCGCGTAGACGGCACCCGGTCCAAGGTTGTCGATCACGACCGGGATGAGCGATGGCCCGACGACCCCGGAGATGAGGCGACCAAACCCTTCGGTCGTGGCCACGCCCCAGGCGCGAATCTCGGTGGGGTAGCTCTCCGAGGTGTATGTCTTAACGGCAGGGTCGACGCCGATTCCGAAGAACGACATCAAACAGCCGACGATCAAGATCGGCACAGCTCCTCGTACGAATCCGAAAAACAACGACGCGACAGCGGCCACCACGGTGAAGGTGATGATCACGGGCTTGCGCCCCCATCGCTCGACGACCCACGATTCGAGCAGCTTGCCCGGTATGGAGACGCCGACAATAACCGCGGTGAAGGCGAACGCCGAAGTGAGGGTGTAACCCATTTTCGCGACCGCGGTGGGCATGAAGATTTGGATCGAGTAGAAGATGAAAAAGGTGCCACCGAACGTCGCCCACAGCGTCGCGGAGCGTCGGCGCAGAGGCGGCGTGAACACCTCGCGCAGCGGGTGCGGCGTCGGCGTCATTACCGCACCGTCGTCGCACGCGAGCGGCGCGAGCGGCGCGCCGAGCGAGCGCTGCGCTCTGTCTTCCATGGTCGCGAGCACGGCCTCGCATTCGACGAATCGTCCTCTTGACTCGTACCAACGCGGCGACTCGGGCAGATAGCGCCAGGTCAGCACCACGAACAGGATTGGCAGCCCGCCGATGAAGAACATGATGCGCCAGCCGGTGGTGTTGTCGACGTTGGGTATGAGGATGAGCGCCAGCAGGGGCGAGAGGAAGTAGCCGAGCGACAGGAACGAGTCGGCCCAGCCGGTGTAGCGACCGCGGCGATTGGCGGGACAGAGTTCGCAGGCGTAAATGTAGGGAATGGGAAACACCGCGCCCATCGCCATGCCGTCGAGGATGCGCAGCGCAATGACGCCTCCGATGTCAGGGGCGAAGCCGGTTGCGAAGGTCAGCACCGCGTAGGCAAACGTACCCACGATGAGANNCCGATGTCGTAGGACTCGATGAGCCAGCTGAGAAAGAGCAGGGCCATGATGGCACCGAGCCAGCGGGTGGGGGGCAGCCGGTCCAGCCGCGCGGCCGCGCGGGGTCGAGAGACGCCGTCGAGAGCAGAAGAATCCATCGCTACTGTCGAGGGAGCGAGCGACGTGGTCTGGGAGTGACGGCGCACGAGCACTTGCCTGACTTTCTGCACGATTTTGGCGAAAACTGCCAAGATCTAGAGCAGCCAGAGTCGAGGAAAATGCGCACCGTCGACCGAAGTCAGGTTACCAGCAATCTCGTTTGATTACGGTCCGGCGCGGCGACGGAGCGATGGTGCGGTACGCGGCGGCCACAACTTTGATTGGTCTTGCGCGCACTGCGTACGAGGAATCTAGAAGTTCACGGTTCCTGAGGCGTAATCGCTCAGCACCGTCGAGCGCACGGGCGCGACGACCGAGGCGGCCGACGTGATGAGGCCCAATTCGCGGTTGTAGTCGAGCGACGACGTCGAGAAATTCTCGCTGCCCACAAACGCCGTGCCGCCCTCTGGCGTGCAATCGGCGCAGATGACCTTGGCGTGGATGTACACCTGGCTCGATGAATGCACGCGCACGTGCACGCCCGCCCCCATCAACAGGGACAACGCCGAATGCCACTTCGAGTCGTAGGTCATCACGACGTCGACGGCGACCCCGCGACTGGCCGCCGCCTCGAGGGCCGATTCAATGCTGTAGGAGTCCATCTCCTCGTTCTCCACCAGCAACGAGTGCTTCGCCGAGCTGATCAACGCGACCAACGCGTTGGTGGCGCCGGGGCTCCACACCAGGTCGCCGCTGCCAGTGCCGAGGGGAGCGCTGCGGTGCGCGAAGTCGGCCGAGAACGTGGCTTCGCTCGCGGCAATGTCGGCGCGGTTGCGGTCGAGCACCCAGAAGTCTCGGGTCGACGAATAGTACTGGGCGGTGAAGTTGGCGGTGCCGACGTAGAGCCGGGAGCCGTCGGTGATGAGGTACTTCGCGTGGAAGATCTGCGAGCTCGGAGCCCAGACGACGTGCACGCCGCCGCGCGTCAGCTTCGTGGCGGCGGGCTGGTTGTCGCTCGAGATGCCGTAGTCCGAGTCGAGCAGGACCTCCACCTTCACGCCGGCGCGGGCGCGCGCGACGAGGGCGGCCTCGATCGTCGGGTCTTCGAGTTCGTACATGGAGAGCTTCACGCTGTCGCGGGCGGCGCTGATCGCGTGATCGAGGAAGCCGAAGCCCGCCGCCGGCTCGACGTAGGTCGTCAACGCGTTAGACGAGGCCGACGTGACTTCACCGGGACCGTAGAGGCCGAGCGACACCAGCGTGAGAACCAGCGTGGTGATGCCCGCGAGTGCTCGACTCGTGCGACCCGATAGGTGGGCGCTTAAGGACACAACGAAGCGCTGGTTAACGAACGTGGCCGGCACTGTCGAAGATGCCGTCGAGCGTCGGGGCGAGGCTCGAGGCTTCGTAGGCCGTGATGGCGTCCTGTCGGCGCTCGGTGAGACCGATGTCGTCCCATCCGTTGAGCAACCGTTGCTGGGTCATGGCGTCGAGCGTGAAGGAGCGCTGCCAGCCCGTCTCGGGCACTTCAACTCGAAGCTGTGCCACGTCGACCACGACCAGACGGGTGGGTTTGTCCTTCACGAGTTGTGACAATTCTTCGACGTCACGGGCCGACAATGAGACGATGACCAGTCCCTGCTTGGCCGAGTTGTTCTGAAAGATGTCCCCGAACGACGGAGCGATGATGGCTCGAAAGCCGAAGTCCATCAGGGCCCACACCGCGTGCTCGCGCGATG
>PLXU01000081.1 GCA_003151555.1 Acidimicrobiaceae bacterium
CCCTTCGCGGGACCACTCGTCAATCGATAGGAGATGAACACGCCGCCCGGCCACTGCGGCTCGTAGAGATTCTTTACCACGGCCTCGCCCAACGCGTAGACCGGTCCCGACGCGCAGTAGTCCACTCCTTGGTCGATCTCCTGGGGAACGAGCGACGTCACCGATCGAAAGGGATTGAGGTAGCCGCCGATCGGCGATAGGTCGATTGACACGTAGTACCCGCCGGTCGTCGCATCGACGGCCAGCGCGCTCGCGAACCCACCCTCGGGCATCGCCTTTGATAAGGCGAGCGAGCCGTGACTTGGCGCCGCGTAGTCATCGATCTCGCCGTTCGCGCGCAGGACGTAGTAGCCCGTTCCACCGGGCGCGGCGGCCAGGGAGCTGATCGGCACGCCGTTGTACGTTCCGTGGGCGCCGGTCAAGGGAGACCCGTCGTTGGGCGCATCAAAGTTGGCGACATCGCCCGTCGAGGTCGCGATCCAGTACCCACCCGTGGCGGGATCGACCGCGATTGCGACCGCGACTACGGGGGCCGTCAGCCCGTAATGGAGACGACCGCCGAGCGAGCCCTGTCCGGGCACTCCGTAGGCGCCGACCTGACCGTTCGCGCGAAGGACGTAGTAGCCGGCCCCGTTGGCCGCCGCCGCGATGGCGACGGCGGCTGGGTGCTGCCCCCAGCCGCCCGAGGGGATGTGTGGCTCGCCGAAGTAGGGGGCGTTGAAACCCCGGACCTCGCCGTTAGAACACACAACCCAATAGCCCCCGGTCGCCGAGTCGAACGCGATGCCGGTCGCCGTGGTACCGAGGGGGAGGTTCCCTGGCACGAGCGATCCGTAGGAGGGTGCCCCGTAGGCATCTACTTCGCCGTTCGAACGAAGGACGTAGTAACCATTGCCGCTGGCGACGGCGGCAATCGCGACGACGGCCGGGTTTGCGGCGGAGGGGGATCCGAGGTACGGCGCGTCGTAGGCAACCACGGTCGCTGGGCTTTGGTCGGCCGCCCGGGCTGGCGTGATTGGTGACGCAACACTGAAAAGGAGCGTGACGAGGAAGCAATGCATACTGGTCAGAAGTGTGCGTTTCACGAGAATCGTACGAGCAATGCGACTCGAGATCTCTCTGCTCATCATCTGCTCCTTCGTGTTGAACTTGTGGCAAGTCTTATTCGAAACCAGACTTATCACCGGACACCAATAAGGCACTGGACCTAACGTCTCTTGGGACTGCTGTTCAATACGTTGAAATCTTGAGCCACCCACGAGATTCTTAATTTTTTGTCAACTAATTCGACAGGAGACCCACGTGAGCAAACTACAAACTCGCAAGTGTCGGCGATCAGACATTGGTAAGTGGGCTGTCAGCCCTCATAGTTTCAACGCTGATCGGTGGCACTCGAAGGTTATAGGTGAGCCAACGCTAAACTTTGTTGGCGAACCGGGTGATAGTGCTAACCGATCTCCGAGCACAGGAGTGTGATTGTCAGGGTGAAGCGACAACTGGCAGAGGAGAACGTACATTTGCGCGAGCTAAAACTCACGTGCATGGACAATCTCCTGGCCAGTCCGGAAGTGCGGCTCTACTTTAAGGATCTGCAGAGTCGTTTTCTCCTGGTCAGTGCGGGAAGCGATGCCACCAGCGCACCCTCGGGACATACAATCGCGGAGCTCATTGGCAAGACGGACTTCGATTTTTACAGTCGGGAGCACGCCGAAGAAGCCTTTAGGGACGAGCAGGAGATTATTCGCAGCGGCAGAACGATTGAGGGAAAGCTGGAGCGCGAAACGTTTCACGATCGAGCTGATGCATGGGTAACGACCAGCAAGATGCCGCTTCGCGATGAGCAAGGGCAGATCATCGGCACATTTGGAATTACTCGTGATGTCACTGCGCAGATCAAGGCGGAAGAGGCCCTCGCTCATCAAGTTCTGCATGATCCGGTGACCGGTCTGGCGAACAGATTTGCCCTGATGGACCGGATAGAGCAGGCCCTTGCTGCGATGGAGCGCCAGCCGGGTCAGCTCGCGGTTCTTTTCGTCGACTTAGATCACTTCAAGGAAGTCAATGATTCATTCGGCCACGACGCAGGCGACCAAGTGCTCGCTGAGGTCGGGCGTCGGCTCTCGCTCGTCTCAAGGCACGCTGACACCGTAGCTCGCCTTGGTGGCGACGAGTTTGTTGTGCTCTGTGCAACTTTGCGCAGTGACGATGATATTTCTCTCATCGCCTCTCGGATTGTCGAGGGGGTCCGCGCCCCCTACGTAAAGGACGGACGCGACCTCTCCGTAACCTGCAGCGTCGGGGTCTGCGCCACTATCGATCCTCACGCCGATCCGGACGAACTGATCCGTGGCGCCAACGAGGCGATGTACGAGGCGAAGGCATCTGGACGCAACCGCCATCGCGTCTTCGACCCCTCCCAGCACATCGCGTCCACTGCGAACCGCCTTAAGGCCGATCTGTCTCATGCGATCGAATACGGCGAGCTGTTCCTGCTCTACCAGCCCCTCTTCTCGCTGGAAGACCGGACGCTCGTAGGCGTCGAGGCGCTCGTGCGTTGGCGCCATCCNNGGCCTGCCGCCAGCTCGCCGAGTGGTTCCACCGCGACGGCTGGCCAAGCGGTTTCACAATGGCGGTCAACGTCTCCGGGCGCGAACTGGCAGAGTCCAGTTTTGCCGGGCATGTTGCTGAATCGATCCGTCGACACGGAATCGCGCAAGAGCGGATCTGTCTGGAGATCACCGAAACTGCGTTCGTCGCTGGATGGGGCGAGATTCAAGAGACCCTGGCGGCTTTATCATCACTCGGTGTGCGCATTGCCCTGGACGACTTCGGAACCGGCTACTCGTCNNCGGCGATGTCTCACGCCCTCGGCATATCCGTGGTGGGAGAGGGTGTAGAAACTGATCACCAGCTCGGCACGCTCGCCGGACTGGACTGTGACCAAGGCCAGGGGTTCCTTTTGGCGCGACCCATGTCGGCGGAGGCAGTCGTCGCGCTGGTGGTCTGAATCTCTGTTTGACAAACGGGGCTGAGTGATCTGGTGTTTTGGTCCTCGCAAGCGGTGTTGGTGGATCGTGACAAGTGTAAATCCTGGCCCAGAACAACCACGCCCGCTAGTCGAAAACAACCGCGCGTATCTGTTTTGTACGTCTTCTCAGAGCGGCTCGCGCCGACCGAAAACCTCTAACGCGTTAGTTTGTGGCCAACTGTCGCGTGTGCAACCACGCGGCATTGTTGACGCTGATAACGCGCTCGTGCGTCAAAGGAGAACTCGACGCCAGCNNGTTCGCCTGAGAAATTCACGACGCAGCGAAAGTCTGGACCACGTCGCAAGACGAGGACGCCTGTTGGGCTGGGATCCCAGGTGATCGCCCACTCGTCATCATTGAAAATGCTCGAACGCAACGCCAGAACTGACCTAAAGAAGCACAGCGTTGACGTTGCGTCGTTGAGTTGCGTAGCCACACTGACGTCCGCCCAGCCCGGCGGCTGAGGCAACCAGGTTTCATGATTCTTATCGAAGCCGAGGGATGGACCTTCGCTATCCCACGGCAGAGGTACGCGACAACCATCGCGTCCGAGTTCTTGCTTGCCGGTGCGGAAGTAAATGGGATCTCGCAGCCGGTCCTTGGGAATGTCCGTGACTTCCCAGAGTCCTAGCTCTTCGCCTTGAAAAATACACGCGGAGCCCGGTAACGCCAGCGCCAGCAAGTAACCGGCCCGGGCCCGCTCGTGTCCGGTCGGCGTGACGTTGGCCAAAACGCCTTCGGCGGGACCATCTTGTGAGTAGCGCGACACCGTGCGCTTCTCGTCGTGACTCGAGAGCGTCCACGTTATCCACGAACGACGCGTGAGGCCCGCGCCGTGCAAAGTATTGATCATTTGACGAAACGCGTCGGCGTTCCAGACAATCTTGCACAGGTCGAAGGAAAGTGTGGACTGCAGTTCGTCTCGGCGCAGATAACGGGCCAGTCGATCAGCGTCGCGCACGACAACTTCGCCAACCAAGAACTTCTCGGTCGGGTACTCCTGAGCCACGCGGCGCCACCGTCGCAGGACGTCGTGCACGCCATCGGCGTCGTAGAACGGAACGGGACCCCAGATGTCGGGTCGATACAGGTCGTCGGGCGCAAAGCCCATGTCGCGGTAATCATCGTCCTTGCCAATTGCCGACACGGCGTCCAGTCGGAAACCGTCAACGCCTCGATCAAACCAGAATCGCAAGATTTCGTCGAAGTGTTTCAGCACTTCCTCGTTCTTCCAGTTGAGATCAGGCTGACTGGAGTCGAAGAGGTTGAAATACCACTGACCGGGCGTGCCGTCAGGGTTCTGGGTCCGGGTCCACGCCGGGCCGCCGAAGATGCTCTTCCAGTCGTTAGGCGGTTCGTCTCCAACCTCACCCCGACCTTCTTTGAAGAGAAACCAGTCGCGCTCCTTAGAACCTTCCGGAGAGGCCAGCGCCGATTGGAACCAGGGGTGCTCACTTGAGCAGTGATTCGCGACGAGATCGAGAACGACACGCAGCCCGAGTTCGTGACTCGCCTCAATGAGTTTCTTCGCGTCCTCGAGTGAACCAAAGCGGGGATCGATGTCGACGTAATTACTGACGTCGTAGCCGCCGTCGAGCATCGGCGAGACGTACCAAGGTGAAATCCACACTGCATCGACGCCGAGTTCTTTGATGTAGGGCAAACGACTGATCAGTCCATCGATGTCGCCCACACCGTCATTAGTGGCGTCCGCGAAACTTCTCAAATAGACCTCGTAAAGAACTGCTTTGTGCCACCACTGCATCGACGTCTCGGTGTCGACATCGGGCGAAGAGACGTGACTCGGCAAGTGAATCGACTCGAGAATTCGTTTCTGCTCTTCTTCATCGACGATCATGAATCTTCCTCGTGGTCTTAATCTTTGCGACGCGCAGAATGCAACAAAATCGAACTGAATACACCCGACGAAGCGTCGACCCTCAGCCCAGTTATGTAGCGTCGAACTCGATGTGCCTCATAATGCACGTGCTTCTCCTTCGGGGGCACGGACGCCAGAACTGGTCATCAAGAAAAAGCCTCCGGTGCACTTGACACCGATGTTAGTGCTCTGTAGCATCCAATGGAACCGGTTCCGATTTGGGGAAAGAACACCGGATTTTTGGTTGGGGGAAGTCGTCGTGAGCAAGCGTCCGATCAGTATCGCCACCGTGGCCGCCGAGGCCGGGGTGGGCGTAGGTACGGTGTCGCGCGTGCTCAATGGGAGCGATCAAGTCAGCGAGGCCACTCGTAAACGTGTCCTGGGCATCATGGAACGCCTGGACTATCGCCCCCTGCGCAGCGCCTCGTCGCTCTCCAAGGGTCGCACCGATGCCGTCGGCATTCTCGTCTCGGTGATCACCCGACCTTCCGTCATGGCGCGCCTGGTGGGCGTGATTGACGTCTTGAGCGACGCNNCGTCGCGTCGACGGCATTATTTCGATATCACTTCGCATTCCCGAAGAGCGCCTCACGCGTATCAGGAGACTCGACATTCCACTCGTGCTCGTTGACAACAGTTTGCCCCATCTGCCCTGCGTCTACATCGACGACGTGGCGGGCGGCAATATGGCGACGGAGCACCTCCTCTCGCTGGGCCACCGGCGAATTGGATTCATTGGCGACAACGCGCACACTGACTTAGGTATGTCCTCGTCGGAGGACCGCTACGCCGGGTATCTGAAGGCCTTAGAAGCGGCCGGCATTGAACCTGATTTTGACCTCGTCGCGCGCGGACCTCACTCGTCGGAAGCTGCCGCGGCCCTTACCAGCGCACTGTTCGAACTGGGTAAGCATCGCCCCACCGCGATCTTTGCGAGTTCCGACACCTTGGCCGTGGGTGTGATCAAGGCGGCGCAGCAACACGGATACGCGATTCCCGATGACTGTGCNNAACCAGCCGCTGCTGGAGTCCGGCACCAAGGGAGCGTCAAAGATGGTCTCGTTGCTCAATGGCGAGGTCGTAAAGCCTCATCGGGAGGAACTTTCTCTCGAGGTGGTCCCCCGCGGAAGTTCCCTGGGGGGCAAGAAGAACAGTTCCACCCAGCCTTACGGCGTCGTGGAGGGCCATCACGGCCTTCAGATTCTTCAGGGGGGAGAGGGGTTGGTCTCATGAAAAAGATAACTACAAGGGAAAGAGGAGTAATGAGTATGAAGATATTTAGGAGGGCGCAGGCCTCTCGCAAGGCTCTGATCGCTGCGATGGCGTTGTCGACCATGGCCGGTCTGACCATCGTCGTGGCGAACGGACCCGCCATGGCGGCGTCGAAGAAGATTGGCGGTTCGGTGTCGATATGGGCCGAGTGGACCAGCACCGAGCAGCA
>PLXU01000195.1 GCA_003151555.1 Acidimicrobiaceae bacterium
TGATCTCCTCGACCTGCTGGCGGACACCCTCGAGTGAGATCCCTAGGCTCTCGAGCGCCTTGGCGGCGACCCCTTCGCCCTCGCGAATGAGGCCCAGCAGAATGTGCTCGGTCCCAATGAAGGCGTGGTTAAGGTCGCGTGCTTCTTCCTGAGCGAGCACGAGTACTCGACGGGCACGGTCTGTAAATCGTTCGAACAATTCTCGTCCTTTAAGCGTTTCCTAGTAAAAGTGTACCGGTGCGGCGCGCTCGTTCGACCATCGGTCTTTGGACCATTCATAATGTCCAATTAAGGTGTACGGAGTGAACCTTCACGAGCGTCTCGGGCTTATTTCGGTGGAAAAGGACCTGGCGCGGCTCGAAACGCTGCTCGCGGAGTCGGTCATCTTCGGTGACGAGTACTTAGACACCGTCACGACCCACCTCATCTACGCGGGCGGCAAGCGCCTGCGCCCCCTGCTCGCACTCGCCTCGGCGACCAGCGGGGAGCGTCCGGCCAGCCCCGACGACCTCGGCGGCGCCGTGGCCCTGGAGCTGATGCACCTGGCCTCGCTCTACCACGACGACGTTATGGACGAAGCCGACATCCGCCGCGACGTCGACAGCGTGAACGCGCGCTACGGCAACCTGATCGCCATCGTCGCGGGCGACTACCTCATGGCCCGTTCGGCCGCCATCGCCGCCGACCTGGGCGCGCCGGCGGCCGGACTGCTCGCGCACACGCTGGCGTCGCTCACCCGGGGCCAGGTCTGCGAAGTGCGCACCGCGTATTCGGTCGATCGAACCGAGACCGACTACTTCGACGCCATTGAAGGCAAGACCGCCTCGCTGATGGCCTCGAGTTGTCGCATGGGGGCGCTCACCGCGCGCCTGGACGAGCGCGAGTCGCTGGCGCTCGCCGAGTTCGGGCGCTGCTTCGGCATGGTCTACCAGTTGCGCGACGACATCTTAGACGTGGTGGCGACCGACAATCAGTTAAGCAAGCCGGCCGGCCAGGACCTGGCCGAGGGCATCTACAACTTGCCGACGCTCTTCGCGCTGCGCGACGCCAACCTGGGCGACGAGCTGCGCGCACTACTGGGCGCGGCGCTCAACGACGACGAGCGTGAGCGGGCCCGCAAGCTCGTCATCGCGACCGACGGCATCGCCCAAACCGTCGCCGCCGCGCAGAAGTTCCTGGGCCTGGCCCACCAGGCGCTCCAGGACGTGAAGAGCGAGGCGCTGCAACATGGATTCGCGTCGCTCATCGAGGTGCTGCTCGAAGATCTGCCGAGCTACTAGTCGCGCAGCGGCTTGAGCGTCGGAAAGGCAATGACCTCTCGGATGTTCGCCTCGTCGGCGATCAGCATGGCCAGGCGGTCCATGCCCAGTCCCAACCCGGCCGTCGGCGGCAGTCCCCACTCGAGCGCCTTGATGTAGTCCTCGTCGATGAGCATCGCCTCATCCTCGCCGGCGGCGGCCAGGCGGGCCTGCTCCTCGAAGCGCTCGCGCTGATCGACCGGGTCGATGAGTTCGCTGAAGCCGTTGGAGAGTTCTCTCGTCGCGGCGTAGGACTCGAAGCGTTCCGTGAGTTCACCGTCCTCCTGATGACGGCGCGAGAGCGGCGACACCTCGAGCGGGTATTCGGTCACGAAGATCGGGTCCCACAGTGTCTCTTCGCAGCTGACCTCAAAGAGTTCGGCCAGGCACCGCCCCGGTCCCCACGCCGCATGGACCTCGACCTCTCGTTGCTCGAGCAACTCGACCAGGTGCGCGCGCGACGTGTGCACCGAGACATCCTCGCCCACCGCCTCGCTGGCCAGTGNNCCGGGGCCAGGGCGCGGCGAAGGAGAACTCGCGCCCCTGGTAGGTCACGTCGGTGGTGCCGAGCACGTCGAGCGCCACGCCGGCGACCAGCTCTTCGGTGAAGGCCATCATGTCCTCAAAGTTCCAGTAGGCGGCGTAGAGCTCGAGCATCGTGAACTCGGGNNAACTCGGGGTTGTGGCGCGGGCTCACGCCCTCGTTGCGAAAGACCCGGCCCAGCTCGAAGACGCGCTCGAAGCCGCCCACAACCAAGCGCTTGAGCCAGAGTTCGGGCGCGATGCGCAAGAAGAAGTCGCTGTCGAGCGCGTTGTGGAACGTCTTGAACGGCCGCGCGGCCGCCCCCGTGGGGATCGGGTTGAGGATGGGCGTCTCGACCTCGACGAAGCCGGCGGCCCAGCAGCGTTCGCGCACCGAGCGAATCATGGCGCTGCGCCGGGTGAGCGCAAGACGGGTGGTGGCGTTGGCCCACAGGTCGGCTTCGCGGTGTCGGTAGCGCAGGTCGAAGTCGGAGATGCCGGCCCACTTGTCGCCGAAGTTGTGCAGCGCCTCGGCCAGCCGCACCCACGAGGCGACCTTGACCGAAAGCTCGCCGCGCTTGGTGCGCACCACTTCGCCGGTGACGCCGACCCAGTCCCCCAGGTGCAGCTTGACGAACTCTTCGAACTCTTCGGTCACCGGCTCTAATGCAAAGAGCTGGATCTCGCCGCTGGCGTCGCGCATGGTGGCGAAGGCCAACTTGCCCTGGGTGCGCAGCAGCATGACCCGCCCGCCCACCTTGACGGTGACGCCCGACTCCTCGCCGTCGCCTAAGTGATCGAAGGTTGATTGCAGCTCACCGGCGTGGGCGTCGTGGGCGAAGGTGTACGGCGTGTTCATGGGGCCTCTCAAGAGTGATTACGTTCATGAACGATACGCAATCCGTGCAAGGTCAGCCACGGTTCGACGTGGGCCACGTACTTCGTGTGCGGCGCGACCAGGCCGGCGAGGCCCCCGGTGGCGATAATCGTCGCCTCGCCTATCTCGACCAGGATCCGCTCGACCATGCCGTCAACCTGCGCGGCGAATCCGTAGAGCACGCCCGATTGGATCGATTCGATCGTCGAGCGACCAATGACCGAGCGCGGCTCCAGCAATTCCACCGAGCGCAGGGCCGACGCCTGCAGGTAGAGGGCCTCGAGAGAAATGGCCACCCCGGGGGCGATGGCGCCCCCCAGGTACTCGCCCTTGGCGCTGATGACGTCAAAGACGGTGGCCGTGCCGAGGTCGACCACGATCGACGCGCCGGGATAGAGGTCGTAGGCCCCGACGGCGTCGGCGATGCGGTCGGGCCCCACTTCGCGCGGGTTGTCGTAGAGGATGGGCATGCCCGACTTGGTGCCCGGACCAATGACCGTGATGCTCAGTTCCGAGAACCAACGATTGGCCATGCGACGAAGCTGCGTGGTGACCGTGGGCACCGAGGAGGCAATGGCGATGGCGTTGACCGCGGTGCGCAGGTCGAGACCCTCCAGGTCGAGCAACTGGGTGAGCACCATGGCCAACTCGTCGGGCGTTCGGTCCGCGACCGTCGAGATGCGCCAGTGAAAGGCCAGACCGTGCTCGCCGCTGGCTCGGGCGAAGCCCATTGCGTCGGGGGCGTTGGGCGCCTCGGGTCCGAAGAGCCCGATCACGGTCTCGGTGTTGCCGACGTCGATGCAGAGCAGCATCAGTGAGCCTGGGCGACCAGGGTGACCGGCGCGTTGTCGATGAGTCGCACGCCCTCGACGAGGCCCGCGACGAGCGCCCGGCGCGGCCCGCTCTCGTCGTCACGGCACGCTTTAAAGGTGGTGGGCTCAACAATCTCGGCGTACGCAATCTCCACGCCGGCCGCCTCCAGCACGTCACGCAGGCGCCTTCGCTGCGCGCTCGCCGGGTCGGCCGGGCTGAGTGAACGCAGGGACCGCGAGAGCGCGAGCGCCTGGGCGCGGCCCTCGACGCTCAGTAGATCGTTGCGGCTCGAAATGGCCAGGCCGTCGGGGTCGCGAACAATCGGGCAACCAACTATCTGCACCGGCAGCGCCAGGTCGCGCACCATCTGGCGCACGACGGCCACCTGTTGGAAGTCCTTCTCGCCGAAGTAGGCCCGGCACAGCCCGGTGATGGAAAAGAGCTTGGTCACCACGCTGGCCACCCCGTCGAAGTGGCCCGGTCGCTCCGCTCCTTCGAGCACGTCGCCGATACCGTGGACCGACACGGTGGTCGGCGTTGCCTCGGGGTAGTCCGGCCACATCTCGACGAGGCTCGGCTCCACCAGGCAGTCCACGCCGTTCTCCTTGGCGACCACCGCGTCTTCGTGCGGCGTGCGCGGATAGGCCTTGAGATCGGCCGCGTCGCCGAACTGGCGCGGGTTGACGAAGAGGGTGGCGATCACCACCGCGCCGCTCTGCTTGGCGGCGCGAAAGAGCGAGGCGTGTCCGTCGTGCAGCGCGCCCATGGTCGGCACCAGCGCCACGTCGCGACCCCGGGCCCGCTGCTCATCGGCGTAGCGCCGCCACGACTTGATATCGCCGAGCTGTTCCATCTCAGGCGAGCGTCTGGGAACGTTGTTGTTCGGCCAACTCGAAGGCCGCGTTGGCCAGGGCGACGTAGGTCGAACGTTGCGACTCGGGGATGGCCGCCAGGTGCGCGTCGATGGTCGCCATGTCCCCGCGCGAGGCGGGGCCGGTGAGCGCGGCGCGCGGACCAACCGCCGCGACGTCGGCCAACGCCTGCTGGGCCAACGGCAGGAAGTCCTCGAGGCTCAGACCGGCCGACTCCGCGAGGTGGCCCACGTGACCCATCAGGGCAACCAGATGATTGGCCGCCACCGCGGCCGTCGCGTGATAGGCAGTGCGCTGGTCGTCGCGCAGGGTGATGACGCGACCTCGCAACGAGGCCGCGACGTCGAGCATGAGTTCGTCACCCGCGACGCTGTACGTCGCTCCGACCAGACGGCGCGCGCCGAGCTCACCCGAGGGCAGCAGCATCAGCGGATGAATCGATCCCACCCTCGGGTGCGGCCCCAGCACACCGAGGCTGAGCGAGCCCGCGACGTGGGCCACCACCTGGTTCGTGCTCGGCGCAATGGCCAGCGCCACGTCGCCAATCGCATCGTCGGGCACCGTGAGCAAGATGAGTTGTGGCGAGGCGAGTTGGTCCAGTTCGTCGTGGTGCACGAGGGTGACGTCGTGACCAACTGAAGTGAGCGCACCCGCGAAGGAGGAGCCGGCTCGCCCGGCACCCACGATGGTTATGTTCATATCTGCTCCGATCCGTTCCAGCCCCGTATCGGGTGCCGTTCGGTGTTAGCGCAACGATTCGAGTGTACCCAGTGCGACGACGCGACCGACGCTGGCCCTCAGCTGCTCGTCGCTCACAAGCTCCGGGGCCAACTCACGCAAGGGATTGAGCACGAACGCGCGCTCGTAGAGCCTCGGGTGCGGCACCAGGACCTCGGGGTCCTCGCTCGTCTCGTCGCCCACCAGCAGCAGGTCGACGTCCAGGGTCCTCGGCCCCCAGCGCACGTCGCGGGTCCGCCCGTTGGTCGCTTCGGCTTCGTGCGCGCGCGCGAGCAACTGGTGTGCGGTGGCGTCGGTCGTGACTTCAACCACCAGGTTCCAAAAGTTGTCCTGGGCCACGCCACCCACCGGCTCGGTCTCGTAGACCCGAGAAACGCGACGGGCGTCGGTGCCGCAGACGATGGCCAGCCCGCTGGTCAGATGTTGTTGACGATTCCCCACGTTGGAGCCGAGCGACAGATAGCAGGCTCGCACTACGAGCGTTGCACGGTGCAGCGCACGCCCACGCTCGCCACGTCCTGGGGGACGGGCGGGCGCACCTTGCGCACCGCCACCGTGACGGCGGTAATCTCCGCGTCGTGGGCCAAGATCTCGTGGGCCACTCGCTGGGCCAACGTTTCGAGCAGCAGGAACCGGCCCTCGGTCGCGACGTTGGTCGTGAGCGACAGCACGGCCGCGTAATTGGTGGTCGCCTCAATGTCGTCGTTCATCGCGGCCTCTTCGAAGGAGCGCTCGATGTCCAGGTCGAAGACCAGCGGTTGGGCCCTCAGACGCTCCTCGGCCAGCACGCCCACGATCGCACTGCAACGAAGCTCGCGCAGTTCTATGAGGTCGTTCATTCCTGCAACTCGGGCAGGTTAAAGAGCACCGAACGGCCGTCGGGGCCGATGGAGCGCTTGAAGAGGCGCTCCACGAAGGCAATGGCCATCGAGGTGGTGGGTACTCGCGTCGACCACACCAGGTAGCCCGCGATCACGCCGAGCAAGCGGTCGGACACTTCGTCGCTGTGCAGTAGCACCATGGTCTTGTTGCTCATCGAATTGGCCAGGTCAAGGTAACAGGCCTCGAGCACTTCGGACTGTTGGGGACCTCCGCGCAACGCGTAGTGGCTGGCCGTGAGGCCGTGTTCAAAGTAGGCGCTGAGGTTCTGCATGACCGGCAGAATCGAGATCACGCGGCCGAATCCCTGGTGCTTCAGCCATAGCAACTCCTCGTCACGGCGCACGCGACGGTGCACGGTGGTGGAGCCGCCGGGACGTTCGGAGACCGCGAGGATGTCCTTGTAGACCCAGGTGAAGCTCCGCGGCTGGATGCCCGCTGCCCACTTGCCCCTCACGCCACTACCTCCTGCACGGGTCGTACGAGCAACTCACGTAGCTGCACGGCGGCCACGGCGTCATGTACTCGAACCATACTGACACCTTGCAGCATGGCCCAGGCCGCGGTCGCCAGCGAAGCCTCGAATCGCTGATCAACGTCGAGACTCTCGCGACCCAACTCACCCAGGAACCGCTTGCGACTGGTGCCGATCAGCACGCCCGCGCCGTAGCCTCGCGCGAGGACCACGAAGTGCTCGCAGTGTCCCAGGAGGGTCAGATTGTGCTGGGTCGTTTTGCCAAATCCAATGCCGGGGTCGAGCCAGAGCTTCGAGACGCCGGCCTGCGTCGCGCGTTGGGCCGCGGCGTCGAGGAAGTCGCTCACTTCGTGCACCACGTCGACGTAGGTGGGTCTATCCTGCATGGTCCGTGACGTACCCTGACGGTGCAAGGCCACGTAGCCCACGCCAAGTTCGCCGGCCACGTCGACCAGGGTGCACGAGACGTCATTGATGACGCTCGCCCCCGCGTGCACCGCGGCGCGCGCCACTGCCTCCTTCTGCGTGTCGATCGACACCGGACCCTCGAGACTGAGCTGCGCGACGACATCGAGCACGCGCGACAGCTCCTCGTCGATGTCGACCGGGACGGAACCCGGGCGAGTGGACTCTCCCCCGACGTCCACGATGTCACAGCCCGCGAGGAAGTATTGGTGGCCCCGCGCGATGGACTGGTCGGTGGCGAGCGTGCGTGAGGCCGGATAGAACGAGTCGGGCGTCGCGTTCACGATGCCCATCACCATGGGACTCAGCGCCACGTAGACCTTCGTTGATGGATGTACTGCAGCGCCTCGGCGCGGTAGGACGCGTCGTCACGAAAGACCCCGCGCACCGCCGAGGTGACGGTGGTCGAACCGGACTTCTTCACGCCGCGCATCGAGACGCAGAAGTGCTCGGCCTCGAGCACCACGATCGACCCCTTGGGCGACAGCTCGCGCTCGATGGCCTCGACGATGTCGGTGGTCATGCGTTCTTGGACCTGGAGGCGACGGGCGAAGCCCTCGACCAGCCGGGCCAATTTGGAAAGCCCCGTGATGCGACCGTCGGGGCCCGGGAGGTAGGCCACGTGGGCCAGGCCGGTGAAGGGAACCAGGTGGTGTTCGCACAAGGAGATGAAGGGAATGTCGCGCACCATCACCATCTCGTCGTGACCGGCCTCGAAGGTCACGCGCAGGTGCTCGCCCGGGTCGGCTTCCAGGCCTTCGAAGAGCTCGACGTACATGTCGGCCACGCGCCTCGGCGTATCCACCAGCCCCTCGCGTTGGGGGTCTTCTCCAATGGCTTCGAGCAGTTCGCGAATGAGGCCCTGGACGCGGTCGCGATCAACCATCTAGACCTGACCGGTGTAGGTGTAGATCGCGTCCAGGTTGCGGTAGCGCTCATTGACGTCGAGCCCGAAGCCCACCACGAAGTCGGCCGGGATTGAAAAGCCCACGTACTTAAGCGATTGTTCCACGCGCTGCTCGCCGACCTTGAGCAGCAGCGCGCACACTTCGAGGCTCCTAGGATCGCGCGCGCCGAGGTACTGGCGCAGGTAGTTGAGCGTCAGGCCCGAGTCAACGACGTCTTCGACGATGAGCACGTCACGCTGAGCGAGGTCGACGTCGAGGTCCTTGACGATGCGCACCACCCCGCTCGTCTTGGTGGCGCTCCCGTAGGAGGCGACGGCCATGAAGTCGAACTCGAGAGGCAGGTCGATGGCCCGGGCCAGATCGCTCATGAACACGAAGGCACCCTTCAGCACCCCGACGAGCAGCGGGAACCGGCCGCGGTAGTCCTCGGTGATCTGGCGGCCGAGCTCACCGATGCGCCGCTCGGGATCGGCCTGGCTGACCACCACCTCCCCGAGGGCGGGGTCGTGTCCCGCGCTGGCGTTGCCGAGCGTCTCCATGCGGGCCCCGACCCTAACGCGGCCCGGCGCCGACACCCGGACCGCTGAGACGCAACCGGCCCGCCGACCGGGTCACCCGGCAGCCTCCGCCGAGCTCGCAGGCCACCGCCTCGCCGATCCCCTTGCCGGCGCCGGTTACCACCCCGGCCCGGCCAGTCAGATCGAACTCGATCATACGTCCCTCCCCTTTCCTTGCCCTGAGATCAGGCTCCCGCGAAGATCACGGCCTTGAGCTCACAGAACTCCTCGATACCGACATCGCCGATCTCGCGCCCGATGCCGCTNNTGCTTGTAGCCACCCCAGGGCAGGCCCAGCGGGGCGCAGGCCCAGGTGTTGTTGACGAACACGGTGCCGGCGCGCACGGCTCGCACGTAGCGCCTGGCCCTGGCCGTATCGCTCGTCCACACGCCGGCGGTCAGGCCGAAGACGGTGTCGTTGGCGATGCGGATCGCCTCTTCTTCTGTGTCGAAGGGGATGACCACGAGNNAAGATCTCCTCCTGGGCTATGCGCATCCTGTTGTCGACATCGACGAAGACCGTGGGCCGATAAAAGAAGCCCTTGCCCTCGAGGCGCTCGCCACCGCAGGCCAGGGTGGCGCCCTCTTCAACGCCGATCGCGACGTAGCGCTCCACGACCTCGAGCTGCTCGCGCGACGAGAGCGGGCTGAGCTCCGAGGCCGGATCGAGACCGGGGCCGATGCGCAGGGCCCCGACGCGGCTCACCACGGCGGCCACGAAGCTGTCGTGGATACTGCGTTCGACGAGCAGCCGCGAGCCGGCGCAGCAGGCCTGGCCGCAGTTGCCGAAGGCGCTGAACACGACGCCGTCCAAAGCCGCGTCGAGGTCGGCGTCGGCGAACACTGTGTTGGGGGCCTTGCCGCCAAGCTCCAGGCCGACCTTCTTCACCGTCTTGGCCGCCTGGGTCATGATGTGCCGGCCGACTTCGACGCTGCCCGTCAGGGTCACCATGTCGACGAGCGGCGAGCTGACCAGATAGTCGCCGACGCTGCGGCCGGGGCCGATCACGACCTGGAAGACCCCCTTGGGCAGGCCGACCTCGTCGAAGATGCGGGCCATGCCGAGCGCCGTCAACGGCGAGATGCTGGCCGGCTTGATGATGACCACGTTGCCGGCCGCGAGGGCCGAGGCGAACTTGAACGACGCCAGCACCAGCGGGAAGTTCCACGGGCAGACGCCGACCACGACGCCGACGGGCTCGCGCACGAGGGCCGTGGGCTCGCTGATCGGCTGGTCGGCAAGGAGCCGCTCGGCGAGGTCGCCGGCGTAGTCGAGCAGGTCGGCGACGCGGCTGATATCGCCCTGCCCGTCGCTGAAGAGCTTGCCCATCTCCAGGCTCTCCCAGCGGGCCATCTCGTCGACGCGTTCGCGGACGAGAACGGCGGCGGCATGCAGGACGGCCGCCCGCTCCGCGGCGGGTGTGCGCGGCCAGGGTCCCTCGTCGAAGGCGCGCCGCGCGGCCGCGACGGCGGCTTCGGCGTCCTCGGCGCCGCCGTTGGCGACGCGCGCCACTACCTCTTCGGTGGCCGGATCGACGATCTCGAGCAGGCCTTTGGCCCGCGCATCGACCCACTCCCCGTCGATGTACATCTGAAAGTCGCCCAGGGCGGTAGCGGTCGCGCCGGGCGTGCCCTCCGCGACCTTCTGCCCGTCAGTTTGGTTGCCCATGATCACTCTCCGTTCGGCTTGTCGAGACCGGCGGTCCAGGTTAGAGATTCGCTCGGCGACGCAGCCGGCTCCCCGCCGGCGCCGCCCACGGTGATAGCGTGTTCGTGCTTGAAAACTTCGCTGGGCGGCGCCGTCGAGGCGCGCACCACCAGCTCGAACGGCAGATGGCTGGCGCCGGGCGCCGCTCCGGCGCCACTCTCGTCGCGGGCGATCAGGTGCCAGGCAGCCAGGCCGAGAGCCCTGGCCGGCACGTGGATCGTGGTCAGGGGCGGGTCGCTGTGAGCCGCCATGACGACGTCGTCGAAACCCACCACGCTGACGTCGAGTGGGATGCGACAACCGCGCTCGCGCAGCGCCGAGATCGCTCCGAAGGCGACCTCGTCGGTGGCCGCGAAGATGGCCGTGAACGGCGCCTCGGCAGCGATCAGACGAGCTATGGCCTGCGAACCACCCTCGAGCGTGAGCGGCGTCTGGATCACGAGCCGTTCGTCTACCGGCGCGCCGACGTGGGTGAGGGCGGCGCTGTAACCGGCGTAGCGATCCTGCACCGTGGTCGAGTTCAGGGGGCCGCCGAGGAAGGCGATGCGCCGGTGGCCCAGCGCGACGAGGTGGGAGACGGCGCACTCGGCCGCGGCCACGTCGTCGACCGTCACGTGCGGGATATCGAGCTCGTAGCGGCCCACGGCCACGACCGGCACGCCCTGGTCGCGCAGGCGCTGCACGGCCTGCGCCACCGGCAGGGTCGCCGCCGGGTCGCGAAGCTGTCCGCCGATCAGCACCACGCCGGTCGGCTTTTGGCTGAGCAGCATAGTGAGATAGCCCTCGAGCTTGCCGGCGTCGCGGTCGTCGTTGCCGACCAGCACGACCAGGCCGTCGGCCACGGCCGCGTCCTGCAGGCCGCGCACGACGCCGCTGAAGAACGGGTCGGTGATGTCGTGGACGATCGCCCCGACGATCTCACTGCGCCCGGTGACCAGCGCCCGAGCGGCGGAGTTGGTCACGTAGTTCAGGGCGCGAGCCGCCTCTTCGACGCGTTGCCGGGCGTCGTCGCTCACAGGGTAGGAGGAGCCGCTGAGCACGCGCGAGGCGGTCCCCGGAGAGAGCCCGGCAAGCCGGGCGACGTCGCGGATCGAGGCGCCGTGCGCCCGGTGGCCGGCGGCTTCAGGGCCCTGCGCTCCGCGTCGCGGCCGGCCCTCTTGGCCGTCCGGCTCGCCCTGAGGATCGTCGTCGCGCGGGCTGGTCACCGCAGCACCCTCGCCGACGCGCCCCGGACCAGCGCGGCGACCTCGGCGAGCGTCGCCATCGAGGTGTCGCCAGGCGTCGTCATGGCCAGCGCCCCGTGCGCGGCGCCATACTCGAGCGCCTGCTGGAGGTCGAAGCCCGAAAGGAGGCCGTAGATCAGTCCCGCGGCAAACGAATCGCCGCCGCCCACGCGGTCGAGGATCTCGAGGGCCGGAC
>PLXU01000101.1 GCA_003151555.1 Acidimicrobiaceae bacterium
ACCCCCTGGGAGCAGAGTCCGTAGGCGACGCTCTGCACCTTGAGCCCGCACCTGGTGGTCGAGCCGACCAACAGGATGTTCTCGTTGGCGCCCGGCTTGACCTTTTGAATGTGGTGCACCGCTCTCTTGTGCACCAGTGATCCCAAGTAGTAGTAGTCCGCGACCACGCCGCCGACGATCAATACCACCACGAGTCCAAGAGCAACAAGGCTGCGTCGGATCCAGATGAAGCGTCGGCTGTGCGACTTGCGGTGCGAGCCGCGTTTGGTGCGAGTTCTTGCGGCCGGTGCGCTCGTCCCCGCCTCCTGCGCGTTGTCGGCGTTGGTCTGGGCGGACTCTTGACCCTTACCACTCTTGTCCCGGGCCATCGAAAAATTCTAGCGGCTGCCTTACTTTGCCACCGTAGACAATCCGTCTCGGGCCGCGTTCCACGATGACCGATCAATCTCCCAAACGGACTGGGAACCGGTGTGGCCCGCGGCAACTTTTTCGCGTTCCACGTCGCCCAGGAACGCGAAACCCAACTTTCTCGGTACCGCCGCGCTCGCGACATTGGCCGAGTCCATGCCGATACGAATCCGCGTCACGTGCTGCATCGACGCGAAGCCGGCCTCCACGAGTGCCGACGCAGCCGCCGTGGCGTAACCACGTTTAGTGCGGTCCGAGCGAACCCAATAGCCAATCTCCAGACCCTCGCGGTCGCGCTCGGAAATTTTCCGGAGCCCGGCACTGCCGACCAGTTCCCCCGATCGGCGCTCGAAGAGTGCGTAGCCCCACCTCTCGTCGCCATCAAACGCCACCTCGTCCTCTCGCAAGAATTTGAGGATATCTTCTCGAAGCGGCATGTCCTGACACCACGCCATCCACCGATGAAGCTCGCGGTAACTGAGCGCGACCGCCTTCATGACGTCATCGAGGAAGGATGGCCGCGAGCGTCGAAGTTCGATGTCACCGCCAATGAGTTGTTCGGGCAAAAGCGCCATTCCGTAGTATTTCATGAGCGATTCGACGAAAACCGCCCGGTCGAGACCGACGAGCTAGCTCAGTTGTTCGTGCACTTGGGTGAGGAGGTCGCCGTGATCACGAAACCGGGCGAAAGCGTCCCGTTGATGGCGACGCCCGACGGCGTGCCGACCCACGCGGTGCCGATAACCGCCTCCACCTCGTAATACTGCGTCACGGCTGTGGTGTACGTGATCGTCGGCGTCGTACCCGAAAAAACCGGAGCCGGAGAAACGGCGGAATAGGGCCCGGCGGCGCTCGAAGCCTGTTCAATGATGTACGACGTCGCCTGCGCCACGCCGGTCCAGGCAAGGTCCACCTGTTCGCTCGTGGTGGAGTCGCACATGTAGTTGAAAGTGGCCCCGCCCTGCACGGACGAAACCGGTCCCGGCCCGGCACCGGAGGCGGCCTCCCCCAACGGATTTGGCGATGAGAGGGCCCAGTTGCTCCCCAAGCCCGGTGGGCCCGCGACCACAATCGTCTCGCTACCCGACGTGGGCGACACGGAAGCGCCGTCCACCGAGGTCAGCAGTGAGTAGGTCGAGTTGGTGTAGGTAGCGGCTAAACCATTGACGACGGCGAAGGTGAGCACCGTCGCGGTGGAGACGGCGAGGCTGCACGTGTTGGATCCATTGTTGGCGAGAAACACGGTCACGGTATTGGACATAGTCGGATCGGACGCGACGGCCGTGCAGTTCACGGGGAACGTTGAGGGCGTTTGCAGGACCACGCTCGGGTTGACGGAGCTAGTGGTGAAGCCCGTGGGAAAGGCGGCCTCGATGTAGTCGCCGGCGGCCAGGGCACCGGCGCTGGAGGTAGAAAACTTCACGGTCCACGTCGACGCGGTGTTGGCGACCAGTGAGGTGGGAGCGGTTGACGTGAAGGAAGTCAGAGTGACCTTCGTCGGCGCAGTGAGCGTTATGGCGGTTCCCGACGCGCCGGTGGCCGAGGTGTCCAGAGTCGTGGACACCGTCATGTTGGAGAAGCCGTCTCCCGTGCCGTTGACCACCGCGACGCTCAACGTGGCCGCCGTCAGAGCGCCGAGCGCGCACGTGTTGGCGCCGTTGTTCGCGAGCGTGATGTCGATGACGTTGCCCATGGAGGGGTCCGTATCAGTTTCGGTGCAGCCGCTGGCGAAGCTCGCCGGCGATTCGAGCACCACGGTCGGCGCAGTGGTGATCGTGCTGAAAGAAGAAGCGAAAGAAATCTCGATGATGTCACCAGCCCCGAGCGCCCCGGTCGACGACGTGGTGAATCCCCACACCCACGTCGACGCGGCGTCCTTCACCTTTGACGTGGGCGTCACGTTGACCGCGGTGACCGACGTGGCGGTGATCTTCGCGCTGGCCGCGGGATTGACGGCGGTCGTGTCGGCCGAGGTCGCCACCGAGAAATTCGATCCCCCGTAGGTGGCGGACGCGCCGTTGACGACACCAATGCTGAGCGTGGCCGCCGTATTGATCGCGAGCGCGCAGGTGCCGGTCTTGGTGGTGAGGTTGATGGTGACCACGTTCTGCTCATTGGCGTCAACGCCGGTCGCTGTGCAATCGGCCAGAAAGGCGCTGGGGGTTTTCAGTGTCACGACCGGCGCGGTGGAACTCGTCGTGAAGCCCGACGGGAAGGTGACCGTGATGGAACTGCCCGCTCCTAGCGATCCCGACGACGACGGCGTCAGTCCAATCGTCCAGGTGGAGGCGGTGTTGGCCACCAACGACGAAGGAGCGGGGGTAGTGAAGGTCACCGTTGAGAGTGCCGACGCACCGGCGTCAACCACGCTCGAGAGCGTCATCAAGAACAGCGTCGTCAACAAGACTCTCTTGAGGGTACGGAACTTGTTACGCACGACTGTCCATCGTGGTGTTAGCTGGTCCAGGTGTCAGTAGTAGGCGAGGTCGTAGCCGTGGCCGCGCCGCCGGTGGCGACGATGCCGGTGAGTGACGGCATCGAGAAATAGGCGGCCTCGCAGGCGGCGGGAGCGGCCGCTGTCATGGAGGCGTCGTTAGTCATGGTCACGGTGAGGGTGGCACTGGCGCCGACCGTGAGCGCGGTCGTGAGCGTGTGCACGCTGCCGCTCGTCGCGGTGGCGTAATTCCAGATGACGTTGCTCGCCGAGGCGGAACAGCCACCGATGGCGCCCGTGAGAGCCGCCGCGCTGTAGCCGGTGGCGTACGTGGAGTTGGTGGGCAGATCCACGCCCGTGACCGTGACGGGAAAAACGTTGGGATTGGTGATGGTCAGCACCACGTCTCCGTTGGCGCCCGGATAAAGCAGGTTCGTCGCCGAGGGAGATGAAACCGCCGCCACGCTCAGATTGGTGACCGCGGCGGCTTGCCCTTCCGCTGAGGAGCCGGCGTTCAGTCCCACCACCCAGTTAGTGACACCGTAGGCTGTACCGCCCGCCAAGGCCATGCCCACGAGCCCGGAACCCACTTTCGTGGTCATCGAACTCCGAGATGCGTGACGACGGGGTGCCGCGTGTTTACCTTTCGTGTTGTAACGCGATTGATTGCGAGACTGGGGGTAGAACGGACCCCGCGGCATGGCTGCCAAGTAGTCAGGCTGGGTTCTCAGTCTTAATGACGCGTGCGCAAAAGAATGTCGGATCTGTCCGGGCAGCTCTACTTCGCCGCACGAGCGACAGAGCGCGGCGCCGATGGGCGCGCGCGAATTCGAGACGACGGACGACAGTGGAATCGATGTTGTGCAAACCTGGACCAATACGTTCGTAGCGATATGGCTCGCCAGAAACTGGCGGAATCCCCCTGTCACTTCCACTTCCAAGCCATCTCGGAGCGGCGCGCCGGCGCCTAACATGCGCGGGAGCGCTTTGAAGAGTGAAAAGAGATTCGCGACGGAATCGGGAGAATCGGTTGGCGATAAATCGAACGCGAAGGAGCCCTGTGCGAACGCGACCTTTATCACCCTTCGGCGGTTGCCCTTGCCCATCGATCGAACGCGCTCCCAAAATAGATATTCTCAGGCACTATCCAATACGCCTTTGTCAACTCTTTCGATAACCTGTTACGTCGGTGATCCGTTGATCTTCTCTCTGCCGATTGGCGACACAGGGGGACGGCGCCAATTCATTCAGAGGTCGACACAAAATCGTCGTTTCTAACTTTCGCTTAAATGTGGATGGTTTCGGCAAAAGGAAAACTGCCCAGTGCTGGAAAATATCACCATGGAATCTCGAGGAAGTTGGCTTCGTGGGCGATTTCGAAGAAGTGGGAAATCCTGAGATATAAGGCTTTAAGGTCCCTTATTGGCGGTAACTGGATGCACGCTCATTGAATGCTCGAGGGTGCAGTGACACAATCCGCCTACGGTAGTTCTCCACCATTTCCACCCACTTCCAGCACCGTCTATACGGGTCATGCACCCTCAGCAGGTGTCGTAAATATGCTACTTCCGGTCGATTAACGCGCCCGTGTGGAATCGTAAGCGGGCCGCTCCAACCGGACCACGTCTCACATTACGATCGCATCCCCGAAGCTTGAGGTGGTCGACGATCACCACTGTAAACCACCAATCGCCACCACTAAGTGGTGGCGATTGGTGGCGTATCCCTGGGGGGACGATCCGTAGTGACGCGACTCGGCTACATCAGTCGGTCATCAATTGTGATAGCTGTTTAGCTGGTCCATGCGTCGGTGGCGGGTCCGGTCGTGGCAGTCGCGGCACCACCAGTCGCCGCGACGCCGATGAGTGACGGCATCGAAAAGTAAGTGCCTTCACACGCGACCGGTGTTGCGGCGGTCATCGACGCATCATTGGTAAACGTCACGACCAGGGATCCGCTTGCCGCCACCGTGAGCGCGGTGGTCAACGCGTGCGCGCTGCCCGACGTACCGGTGGCGTAGTTCCAAAGAACGTCACTCGTCACGGACGTGCAGCCAGCCTGAGCAGTACCCAGATTGGAGGCAGTGAAGCCGGCCGCGTACGTGGTATTGGTCGGAAGGTTGACGCCGGTGACCGTCACGGGAAAGGTGTTGGGGTTGGTGATGGTAGCCACCACGTCGCCGTTGTTTCCCGGGAACAGTTGATTCGTCGCCGCCGGCGAAGCCACTGCGGTGATGGTCAAGTTGCTCACCGTTGCAGACTGAGCTTCTCCCGAGGAGCCAGCGCCGAGCGCGACCACCCAGTTGGTGACACCGAAGGCGGCGCCCCCAACCAGGGCCATGCCGACGATTCCCGACACAATTTTGAACGGAAGTGACTTCCGTCCACCGCGCGAGAAAAGCCTTGAGGAGAGCCCTGAGGAAGAAGCGTCTGGCTTGGCCGCCGTTGCCGACTGTGTCGGTTGACTGGCCGCTGCATCTGGTTTACTCGTCCTCAAGGTTCGGTTTGTGCGAGTGAATGACATTGGTGCCTGCTTTCTTCTTTCTGTTGGCTATCGCTTGGCACACAACGACAGTCGTTTTGCAGAGATCCACTCCTGGTACTTGCCGGAGTGACTGCTAGAAGAATGCCCTTGCATGTGATTTCAGAAAGCAATTTTTGCTAAATAGAAACTCTGGGCTGTCTTAGCAGTCACAACTCTGAGCCAATTAATAGGGCCGCCGTGTCGCGACGAAAGTAGGAAATCGCCCAAAACTGCGATTATCTTCAATATTCTGTTGCCTTTTCACGTTGCGGGAGCTCATTCGATTCGGCGAGTGAATAAGTGCAAATATTCGACCGACCGCGGCGCCTCGAATCAGACTTTGGAGCCGCGGATTTGGAGAACATTGACGCCGAATTTGGTCGAGACGGAGGGAGGTGGCGCGTCGTCGGGGCTGCCATTGCTCACCACACCGCACGCAGAAACTCCATCCAATCCTTCGGGGTATCTGGGCGATACCGACACTGGACTGGATGGAGCTCCTACAGCGTTAGTTACTTCTTGATGAACCGCGTACTAGCCAATGGTGATCGTGGTGGCGTCCAACGTGGTGAGATCGGCGTCCACAGTGCCATGTGCAGTGATGTGCGAACCAGCCGTGACGTCAGCCAAGGTTGCGGGCGCACCGGCCTTGGTGTAGATCGTCGTGGCGCTCACCAGGATGGTGCGGGCAAATCCCTTGCCGCCCCTGATGGTGATCGTGTTGCCCGAGACCGCGATCACAGGCCCCGAGAGCGTGGCCAACAGGATGTTGACGCTCAGGGCCGTGGTCGGCGCTGTTGAGTTGACACCGACGTCGGCGCTGTCACCGGCCACGAGTGCGGCGGCGGTCAACACGGTGGAGCCTTCGGTGAAGGTCGTCGTAGCCGTAATGTTAAAGGTCGCCGTCGAGCCGTTCAGTCGGTTAAGCGTGAACGAGGTTGGCGTAACGCCCGTGACGAGGCCGCGAATGGTCTCGGCGTGACCGCTGCTCTTGATCGCCACCGAGGTCGCGTCCAGCATTGTGAGGTTGGCGTCGATGGTGCCAACCGCGACGATGTTCGAGCCAACTATGACGTCCGCCAAGGTCGCGGGGTTGCCGCCTTCGCTGTACGTCGTGGTGTCACTGACCTGCACGGTGCGGGCGAATCCCTGGCCACCGGTGATGGTGATGAGGTTGCCGGCGACGGCGCTCACTTTACCGGCCAACCTGGCCTGGACAATGTTGATCCGCAGAGCCGTGGTGGGGTCGGTGGAGTTAACTTGCACGTCGACCGTGTCGCCGACCGCCAAGGATGGGACCGTCATCGAGGCGGCGCCGTCGGTGATGATCGTCGAGGGCGTGATGGTAAAGGTAGTGGTCTTGCCGTCGTTGCGATTAACCGTGACCGAAGTCGTGGTGACGCCAGTGATGATGCCGCGATACGTGATCGCGTGACCGACTTCACGAATGAAGATCTTCGTCGCGTCGAGCGTCGTGAGGTTTGCGTCAATCAAGCCTTGGGCAATGATGACCGAGCCGACCGTGACGTTAGCCAAGGTCGCGGGCTTACCGCCCTCGACGTACGTGGTGGTGGCGCTCACCGTAATCGCACGGCCAAAGCCCTTACCCGTCACGATGGTAATCGAGTTGCCGTTCACGACCGTGACTCGGCCAGCCAACGTGGACTGCAGGATGCCGATCTTGAGGGCGATCATCGGAGCCGTGGTGTACACGTCGACGTTCACCTTGTCGCCCACGACCAATGACGCAGCGGTCAAGATCGTCGCGCCCTGGTGAAAGACGGTGGTTGGGGTGATGGTGTACGTGGCGATGACACGGTTCAAGCGGTTCACCGTCACCGAGGTATTGGTAACGGCGGTCACCATGCCGTGGTAGGTCACGACGTGGCCCGGGGCGTTGATGGTGACCAGCAGTGCGTCCAGGGTCGTGAGGTTCACGTCAATGGTGCCTCGAGAGAAGACCTCTGAACCAACGGTGACGTCCGCCAAAGTGGCGCTCGCGCCGTGCTCACGGAAGGTCGTGGCGGCGCTCACCAGGATGTTACGGGCGAAACCCTGGGGACCGGTGATGGTGATCAGGTTACCGACCACCGCGGTCACCTTACCGGACAACTCCGCCAGCTCAATGTTGATCTTGAGCGCTGTAGTACGTGCGCTACGCGCGAGGCGAATGTTGATCCGGTCGCCCACCACGAGTGAAGCCTCGGTGGTTGCCTGGTAGCCCTCGGTGAAGGTGGTCGTGGGCGTAATGGTGTAGGTCGTGATCTTGCCGTCCCAGCGATCGACCGTCACGGTCGTTGCGGTAACGGCAGTTACGAGACCGCCCTCGCCAATTCGCGGGTAGAGGAAGCGAGAAATCCTTGAGCTCGCGACGTCGTGGTGCCTGGACCACGCGCCACGGTGGGTCGCGCCCGACGCGAGACCGCCGGCGCTCAGCATCAGGGCCATCGCAATGGTTACTGAACCAGCTGCACGTCCCGCCAACTTCATCTTGTTCGAATACATGGTGATCCTCCCGTTACAGACGTTCAAGATGATCTCGAACAAGAGTCAGTATTACTTTTCAGATTGTGAGGATTATGTGAAAGAGCAGTGCGTCGGCTCAAGGTTTCTGTGAAAAGTCAGAGACTTTTTGGCTGCGCCGGAACGCGTTCGATCAGGCGCCAAAGGGACCGATTTTCTTTCCCGGCAACGCCAATAACGTCACCATCGTGACGAAGAACGACTATTCGGTGCTCTCAGAATTACTCGACGAAGAACTCGGTAACGATCCCACGACTGTGCGTCACCTCACCAACCACCTACCGATGGCGCTGGTGGCTAAAGCGAACTTGGGGGCCGACGACGACGAGTTACGGAGATTCGCCACCATCTACGCCCGGCGCAACGTACCTCTCGCCGCGGTCCACCACGAACTAACTCGCGCCAACTGGACGAGCGCGATTGGCCAGAAAGGCGCCTCCGGCGATCTGCGCGACTACTTCGTTCGCTGCGTCAGCGACGCGGGCATTGACGAAACCTTGCGAGCTCACTTGCCCGCCCTGCTGCCCGGTATCAGCGGCGCCGCATTTCACGGCGCAATCCGCCTCGCCTACGCGTTAGAGGTGCAGTCGCCAACTCGAGTGGCGGCCGGNNGACCAGAATATTGGAGGGCGGATGCACTCGGTCGCACAAGAAGAAGGTTTTCAACCGCTCGCATCGTCGCTGCAACTGGACGAACACACCGGACAAAAGCTCGCGCAGGCGGCCCTGCTCATCTACGCCGCGACCGACGATTTCACGGCCCTGCACGGCGTGACCGGGATGGCGGCCATCTCGTCGCTCCGTCAGTGGATCGATGATCCGTCGCAGGTCGACCTCTTTTCCTTCCAGGCACTGGCGGCGGCTTATCTCACCATTGATGCTCCCCCGCTGTGGTCACCAGCGCGCCTGGACGACTTTGTGGCGTCCAACGCCACGACGCGCGCCGACGTGGCGTTGGTGGGTGCCACGAACAATGACGAACACGTGTCGAAGCTGATCAATACGGCGCACCGCAACTGGGAGGCAACGGGCGATCCCTTGTACCTGGCGGTCGCGGCGCGCAAGGCCAGTCTGCTCGGCGCGCACGACTGACGGCAGTTTTCAAACGATTGATCATCGTGAGATTTGGCGCAGTGGCGCCGACCGTGACCTACTACTTCTGTTGCTCGATGACCAACAACAATGGCCCGCTTTCGCGGGCCATTGTTGTTCACCAATCTAAGCGTGAGGGTGGAATCGCTTCGACAGTGGCGAGTTTGTCCGAGGACGGTTAGTTGATCGAAGAGAACCTCGACATAACCGATACCCGCTCCTTGGCGGGCTCGAACGCCGGTGTGGTGGGAGTGACCGATTCACGTGCACGCACTGAACTCGTGGGGCCAACGTCACCGCTCTCATCGTTCTTCGCTTTCGCGCTGGCGTGACGCTGGCGGTAACCGGAGATCAGTCCGTCGACTCCAATCCAGCTCGATGTCCTCCACATGGCGAGGATCACTATAGCGAAGAGGGCGTAGAAGGCACAGACGCTCGCCGTGCCCGACATCACGTAGGTGAAGAGCAGGAGCAGGCTCGCGAGGCAGGCCAGCGGAGTGAGGAATCCCACCGCCAGGGCCACACCAATGGCAAACTCGCCCAGGGCGACGAGAACGCCGATCCAGCCGGCGTTGGGCACTACGAAACTGTGCAGGAAACTGCCCCACCAGCTGTAGGCCGCGGCCCCGTGAGCGGCAAAACCGGCGACGCCGGCTCCACCGTTGTGCATGAACCCGGGACTCTCCGCGCCCCAGATCTTGGCAATACCCGCCTGGAGCCACATAACGCCGAGCCAAATTCGCATGGCGGTCCAAATGAGCGCCGCGCTCTTGGAACGCTGCAAGCGGTAGAGACTGCGGGGGGTGCGGACACTTGAGGGATTACCAATCAACTTTTCAAGGTTTTCCATGAGACTTCCTTCTTTCGTTTCTTGTCTACCTACATCCTGTAGTCATTTTGCACGGGAAGAAACAAAATGAGTAGGGTCCAAAGTCTCAATGTTGAACGACGAGAGTTAACTTCACGTGACAAATATTCATTTCTTCGTCTTGAAAATCGCCTACGCCACGAAGGCGATCCGACGCACTAGAGATCGGATCCCCTGGCGTTCATTTCCCACGGTACGAGCGAGGAACGATCCAACGTCCACGCGTCGAGAAGGTGCCGCTCGAAGCGTCCCTCGAGCATCAGGACCGCGGCGGCGCCGAATAGCGGGTCGGTCTCCAAGTGCGGCTCGGCGCTAATGAGTGAGGCCACCAATCGGTCGCGCGCGATGGCAGCGTGGCGTGCGTCAACGTTCACGTGCACGTCATAGAAACGTCGCCCGTCCGAACCGATGCCGAAGCGAGCCAGCGCCTGGCTATACCGATACATGGGTTCAACGGACGTCATGTGAGAAATCGCGAGATGGCCCACCAGGGCCGCCCGCCATCTTCGTTGCAATGCGAACATCGACGTCAGGTTGACCATCGCGAGCGTCACGCCGGGGAGGTTCTCCACGTAGGAGCCGTACGTGGCGTCGAGACCCAGCGAGGTCATGGTGCCGGCGAACAGGGCGGAGTGCATATATTCGGCGTTGCCATAGCCGTATTCGTCGTACTGAATCTCAACTAGGGCAGCCTTGGCCTCACCGGTCAGGCGCGGGATGCCGAAGGAATGGGGGTCGGCCTCTCGAAGGTGATAGACCGAGCGGTGCACGCACAGTTCACGAAACTGCTCTAGTGTTCCCGAGTCGCTGAGATAGACCGACAGTGACGGACCCGATCGGCCGCGAATGAGATCATCTAGCGCTGAGACCACGTCCGTCGAACCATCGGTTGTGACGTAACCGATCTCCTCACGCAATCGGTCGACGAAGACTTGCTCCAGCCGACTGCGGAAACCAAGTAGTCCCGGATCCCACTCCCAGTCGGCTTCCGTCAGCGTGCGATAGTGCACCTCGTAACACAGGTACAGAGCCAAATCGAAATCGTCGTCGCTGAGCGCGTCAATGTCGCTAGTCGCTGGGTGCGAACCGAGTGAGCCCGGTTGACGCTGCAGCGCGGACACGACGAAATCGCTCAACGGACCCCGCGGCCACGGCAACAGCGGCCAGTCAAACAGCTTTTCGCGAAACGTCGCGGGCGACGCGGGCAAAGTGTCGCGCGCCCGTTTATAGTCGCCGAAGGCGGAGCCCTTCGTCAGGGACTCCCACGCGCGAGACCTTTTTGTTTCAAGATGAACCGGAGCCGTCGCCCCCGGCCTGTCCTTGCCGGGCCGCTCGGCGTATCGTTGCCCGCCGTGGCGCAAAGTCGTTGTGCAGGCCCATCCCCGTGTCGTCGCCGCGCGACTGCGCCTCGACCGCCCTCAGATTCGCCTTTAGTTGATCAGCCCGGGCCATTAGCTTCCAGTACTGTTCATCGGTTTCTTGGCGCCGAATTAGTCGCCTCATGATATCCCTCCCCTTTTGCCCTTGCTGGTGGCGTGCGTAGATTCAAAACGCTCACGTCGCGTTCGTTGCACGTCGTGTTCTCGAACCATCGCCCCCGGTTACCTCTTGTTGCCTAACCTCTTTTCACACTTGGTGACCATCAAATGCACGGACACCATTGCTCATCGCCACGGGTGCGCCACGCACTCAATGCATCTCGCCGCGCGTTTCTCGCCACCACCGCGCCGCGAGTACTGCAGAGTCGCCCAACTCTCCTTCACCGTCGACAGAGGTAGAAAGGGGGGGATACAACCCCTATCGACGGTGGAGGAGAGTTGGACGACCGTACAACGAACTACTCCTTGAAGGCATCCTTAATTTTCTCGCCGGCTTGCGAGAGGTTGCCCAACATCTGATCCTCCTTTCCCTCAGCTTTCAACTTGTTGTTACCAACGGCCCTGCCTGTTTGAACTTTGAACTTGCCCTTCAGTATCTGGAGCAAGTTCTTGGCCTTGTCCTTCTTTGCCAACGTCCCACCTACTTTCTTGTGTCGAGTGAAGACCGGTTCTTCTCACCGGTCTTTTGGGGCTGCGTCATCTCATCGCCGCATGAGAAAGACAATCACGACGATGACGAGAATCAACAAGACGGTTCCGCCGCCGATGTACATGGTTAGAGCTCCCTTCGACAACGCCGAGGGAGCACGAGCGGCGTGGCCGACGGCGCGTCAGAACGCGCACCGGGTACGCCAGGCGGGAACCCGGGATCAGTGAACCCACGCCACTCGTGATGTGACCTAATTGGTATCTTCATGGACCGAACTCGTGTTACCCGCGGTGTCCGTGACCTGACGATTCATGGTGTGACTGGGAGCATTGACGGGGTTGCGCGAAACGGCGAAGATTATTGCCGACACGACGAAACCGATGGCTCCCACGATCATGAGGATGAGCCCCACGGTCGAAAGACGAAAGCCCGTACCTTGATAGGTGACGGCCCAATACATGATTGCCCCTGCAGTAGCTGCGATGGCGCTAAGCACCATTCCGGGAAGACCCACGTCACACCTTCTTCTATACGTCCCTGACTAAATGTCAGGTGAGAAGGATGCGGGGTCTAGACGTCCTGACTTGATAGTAACACCTTGTTCCAGAAATCGTCCGCAGACCCATGGCCCCTCGCACGCCGCGTCCTCGATGACCAACGACTCGGCTGCGGCGGCGTCGCCGGTTTGAAAGCTGGCCCGTAATGGCTGGTCGAACGGGGAAACTCGAACTCATTGCGAAAGGGCTACGGCAAGGTCCAGTGTGACCAGAAGAAACCTCTTACTTCTGTAGGTGTCGCGCTAAACGGGGACGCAATTCAGCTCGGTTCAGGCGCCGCCACCTCGGGCGAGACAATCGCGGAGGCCGCCCGCTCGAACGCGGCATTGACTTCGCCCCCGATCAGGATTGCCAGACCAGTGAGATACAGCCAGAAAATGAGGATCGCGACGCCGGCGAACGCACCGTACGTCGCGCCGTACGAGCCGAAACTAGAAGTGTAAAAGGAGAACCCCAGCGACACGACGGCCCACAGCACAGTGGCGAAAATGGCGCCCGGACTGGTCCACTGCCATTTGGAACGTTGACGATTGGGGGCCAGGTAGTAGAGCAGCGAGAACAGAAGATTCATGAGTACCAGCGCAGACACCCAGCGCAGCGTCGTCCACACGGCGCCAAAGACCACCCCACCGAAGGGCGCTGACTCTTTGATCAGGCTGCCCAACTGCGGGCCAAATATGACCAGCGCGGACGCGGCCCCGCCCAGCACGGTGGCTCCCAGCAACAGGGGAATCGCCACCACGCGTTTGACGAAGAAGGAGCGGTCCGCAGGCAGACCGTACGCCATGTCCAAGCCCTCTTCGACAATTACCATGCCCGACGTCGCGCTCCACAGCGCCACCGCGCTCGCCACCACCGTGGTGATGAGATCGGCACCGGAGCGCTTGACCGCGTGCGTGAGCGCCACGGTGAAGACCTGGGCGGCGCCCGAGGGCAACGACTTGGTGAGGCCATGGATGAGGTTGATGACCACATCTTGGGGCACGGTGACCAGCGCCGCAATCCCTAAAAGGGCGATAATTATCGGAAATATGGAGAGGAACCAGCGAAAGGCGAAGGCGCCCGCGGCGATGTTCACACGATCGACTTTCGTGTTGGTCAACGTCGAGCGGAGTATTACTTTGTAGCCCCCGCCCTTCTCTAGGTCCTTGACGAGCGATTCGGGCGTCGGACTTTCACTCAACTCTGCCCGCTCGCACGACACGACCACGACCTTGTCTTCGTTGCACTGAATCTTGTGAGTTCCACCTTCAGCCCCTCGTCACTGAGAACGCATCGACAGACGTATCACCAGCGGCGTCGTCCGNNGAACGCATCAACAGACGTAGCACCAATGACGCGGGCGCCGCTTGGTCAACGCCTTTGGTCAGCGAAAGCCACCCGATGCTATCCGACGTCCTTCGTCACTGGGCGCGCGATATTCGCGACGTCCGCGCTGATTCGTCGAAGCGGACACGACGACTGCTGCGCCATGGCTGGAGACTCCGTGAACCGCTGTGACGTCTCGTCGAGCGCTGGTCAGGATTGCGGGATAATGACCCTTCGCGGATACAACTCCCACGGCACCAACGATGAACGGTTCTCCGTCCACGCGTCGAGAAGATGGTCGCCAAAACGTTGCTCCAGCATCACCACCGCGCTCGCTCCGAAGAGCAGGTCAGCGCCCAGTTGCGGACCGGCGCCTAGCAACCCGGCGACAATCTCATTGCGCGCGAACAAAGGACGTCGCACGTTATTCACTACGTCGATTTCGGTGAAGCGGCGCCCCACCGGTCCGAGACCGAAGCGGTACAGCGCGCGGCGGTAACGTTCCATCGACTCCCTCGACGTCAATTCCGCGACGGCCAGTTGCCCCACCAGGGCCGCTCGCCAGTGGGGGTGGAGTGAAAAGAGCGCCGCCAAGTTGGCCGTCGCCAGCGTCACGCCGGGCAGGATTTCCACGTAGGAGCCATACGACGAATCGAGACCCAGCGCGATCATCGTTGCCGCGAGGAAGTTGGCCCGAATTCGCCCGGCGTCGCTGGAGCCGCCTTCGTCGAACTGGATCATGACCTGAGCGGCCTGTTCCTCATCAGCTCTCGTGGTGATGGTCCGCGCCCCGGGCTCCGGCGTTCTTTGTTGGTGCACCGAGCGGTGCACGCAGAACTCCCGGAATTGGTCGACGGTCCCCGACTCGCTGAGGTACGTCGTCAGCGTCGAACTGGTGCAGTCCGCGATTAGTTCATCCAGCGCCGCAATCACCTCGGCGGGAAATTTGGCGGTGGCGTGACCAATCTCGTCGCGCAGTCGTTCGACGAATACCCTTTCCAATTTGGTACGAAAATTTAGCAGTCCCGGATCCCACTCCCACTGGGCATTCGCCAAGCCGCGATAGTTCATCTCGTAGCAGAGGTACAACGCCAATTGGAAATCATCGTCGTTTAGTGCGTCGACTTGCGACAGCGGCGGCGTTATGCCCAGCGTGCCCGGCTGGCGCTGAAGGGCGGACACGACGCTGGCACTAAGCGGGCCCCGGGGCCAGGGCAGAAGCGGCCAGTCGGACATGACCCGATCGAAGCCGGCCGTGGGCGCGCAGGAGGAGTCGAAGACCTTGCCGTACACGGGTATGGGGGCGAGTGGCGTGAATGGCCGTCTGGTTACGTAGTCACTTGACGTCATATCAGGCCAGACCCGTCGAACCACTCTCGCTTGGCTGGCGCGCGCGGTGATCGAAGACGACTGAAAAACCGTGCATCGCCGGTCGTCTCACGCGAGTGCGGTATCGATTGATCGCGCATCATCATTTCACTTTTACCTAAATCAGCTTTTAATTGATCGGCCCGAGCCATCATCTTCAGTTGTCGATCATCTCTACCTTGATGGCGAATGAACTGCTTCACTTTCTTTATCTCCTCTCGTGGCCCTCGCGTATTTGCTACTACTCCCGCGCCTTCGCCGACGTGCCGGCGAACGAACTGGCCTCGTTTCGCCGTGTTTTCCGTCGAGAAATGCCAGCGGCCATCAACGTTCTTTCGAACTGATCTCGAGCAACTCTCGCACGCAGGCCTCAAGCTTTCGCACCAGCTCAACTGACGTTGGTGCGTGAGCGGGCCCGAGTGACGCGCCATTGGCCCAACCACGCGTGTCCGACGTGCCTGGCGTCGGTAGTGCTAATTCAACGTCGTCGACAGGGACCAGGGGGAGGTAAATGGTCCCTGTCGACGAACGGCCTTTGGTGTCCAAAGTGCGGACAATCGATCTATCTCTTGAAAGCATCCTTGACCTTCTCACCGGCTTGCTTGAGGTCGCCCTTCATCTGGTCGGACTCGCCCTCAACCTCAAGTTGGTCGTCCCCGGTCGCTCTTCCCGCAACCTGCTTGAGCTTGCCCTTGGCGATCTGAGCACTGTTCTTAGCCTTATCTCTTTTACTCATAGTTATTCCTCTTTCTTTGACTCGTTGAGAGGTCAGTGCCTCTTTCGGGTATGAAGGATTGCGTTGATTGTTCAACTTGGTTGCGCGAACAATTAGCGGCCGCCACGAGGTACTTTGGGCAATTACGCGCGCCATCCTTACTCGTGAACGAGGCCGGTCCTGGACCGCGGCCACTCAACCCAAGGCCGGTCGGAATTCGATTCGATTTCGTCGCCACGCAGGGCACGATTCGACCGGCGACAGCGAGAGACCGCGACCGCCGATGCGCAGAACTCGACGCCAAGAAAAACCCATTGGACAACGCACCCGATGGTGTCAAGAGCCTGCGACGAAAGTGCCGAAGGGCGGTCTCGTGATTGGTGACGTCCGAGCACAGCACGGCGCCGACGACACCACTGTTTGCGGTTACCACCGCTGCGGACAGACCCATTTCGCACCCTCTCCTGCATTGCCTGATCAATTCTCAGGTGAGAAGGAAGCGGGGTCCAGACGTCCTAAAACGGATAGTAACACCTGGCCTACACTTCTTTGGACAATGCCATCACAACACTTTCGTGGCCGCGAACCAGTCTTGTGCGCCCATTCACAACGCGATTTTGGTGTCTAAGCGAATGGACGACAGCCTATTAGCACTGGCGCCAGCGTCGACTAACCACTTGAAGGTCTCACCGACCACGTCCCTTGGGTAAATCGCAGTGCCGACGTGAGGCGGAGTCGACGCTTGACGATAACCTCAGCGGCCTTAACTCCGGCCCACCTTAGGGACCGAGGGATAATCAAGATCGTTGCCCGAAAGTGAGCCATCGACCACCAGCGTTGCCACCAAGGTGAGGCCCTGATTGTGGTTGCGCGCATGAGCGCGCAGTCGACCAAAGGCTTGATCCATATCGCAGCCCGTCGCCTGAGCGACTTTTCCCTTCGCCTGTTCAATAATGATGCGACTGTCGAGCGCGTGGCTCAATTGATAGTTCAACGTTTTGGCGTCGAGTGAGGTCCGGTGCTGGAGAATCGCAATAGTCGCGATGTCGGCCAGTCCCTGGGCCAAAATCACGTCCTCGTCGTCCAAAAGACCCACTTCCTTACGAAAGAAATTGAGTGCCCCAATTGTTCGCCCGCGCAGACGCATAGGAAGGCAGTGCACCGAGTGGAAACCGAGCGCGATGGCTCGCGGGCTGAAGTTTGGCCACCGTTCGTCCGGATCCTTCAATTCATGGTTGATTATGGCGTTGCCATCCTTGTAGCAGTCAACACAGGGGCCCTCGTCGGCTTGAATTTGGAGCAACTCCAGCACTCGCATTGACTCACTAGACGAAGCTATGAACTGCAATTCGCCGCCCGGAGACGCCAGCATGACGCCCGCGGCATCAACGTCGATCGCCTCGACGCACCGCAAACTCAGCATGGTAAGAACATCAATAACGTCAAAGTCGTCGACCAGATTGTCGGCCAGTTCAACGAGCGTTGCAATTAGAAGTGACTCTCTCGCCATCCCCCTACCTGTCTTTCGATCGAGCACCAACGCACTGCGCCAATACGGGTCCAGAGCCGGCCGACTTCGACCACAATACTGCGTTCATTGGATCTCCGCTACACCTTCGCCGCGCCAAGTGCCGAAATGTGGATCAAAACTGGTTTCTCGTACGACAACTCGCAGTGCAAGGTCCGAAAGTGCGCTATTCGTGGCGTACGCGTGCGCACGCAGCGCCACCAGGGCGTTGCCCACGGTCATCGAGCCCTGGACCGCCACCATGCCGGCCGCCTGGTGAACGGAAAAATCAAAGGTGGCCTCTCGTTCGAGTTCCGAGGCCAGCGTGTCGCTAGGGGCTCCCGCCTGCATGGCCAGCACCGCACGGCCGATCACCGAAGCCATCAAGTAGGCGTCCGAAGCCTGCGACGGGCTCAGCGCCCCTGGTCGGTCACGATAAAGACTGAGCGCCCCGAGTCGGATCGCGCCGATGCGAACCGGGAATCCAAAGACCGCGTGGGCTCCAGCCACGGTCGCCGAGGGCGCATAGGCCATCCACCGTCGGTCGTTGGACGCGACCAGATCGGCCTCGTCGATCGCGAATTCGGACTGGCACGCGTCAAGGCAGGGCCCCTCTCCCACCGTTATCTCCAAGTCCATTAGCTCTCGGGCGACCGAATTACTCGTGCAGAGGCTCGTGAACTGGGGGCCGGACGAGACCAGCGCGATACCGGCCCCACTCACGCCGGTGAATTCAGCCGCCACCGCGCAGAGAGAGCCTGAGCGGGGATGGGCGCGCTCACGCTGCGCCAACAACATCAAGACGGCCATCAGCCGGTCAGTCGGCACGGACCACCATCGACGCTGCGCGCGCGCCGGGGCCCACGTCGCCGGACAACCGTTTCACCGATCGCTCCGTCTCACTTCTGGCCAGGCGTGGTGAGCCAAGGAACTCGCAACGCCTGAAATCACTCGACCGCATCCACTCACCTACTCTCGGCCAGTCTCATACCTCGACTGGTACGGGCGTTTCTTCAACCTCGGACGCTACGTAATCGGGCACGACAACGTTGGGAGTTTCCTCTTGGCGCACCATTTTCGGCTCGACGTGACGCTGGCGGTAGCCCGATATGAACCCGTCGACGCCAATCCAACTGGAGGTCCGCCACGTCGAGAGGGTGACGATCGCGAAGAGCGCGTAGAAGGCGCAGACGCTGGCGGTGCCCGACATCACGTAGGTGAACAACAACAAGAGACTGCCCAGGCACGCGATTGGCGTGAGGAATCCAATAGCGAGCGACAACCCGATGGCAAACTCGGCCACCGCGACGAGGATGCCGATCCAACCGGCGTTGGGAACCACAAAACTATGCAGGAACGTGCCCCACCAGCTGTACGCGGCGACCGCGTGAGTGGCAAATCCGGCGACACCAGCCCCGCCGTGATGCATGAAGGCCGGGTTTTCCGCGCCCCAGATCTTGGCGATGCCGGCCTGGAGCCACATGACCCCCAGCCAGATGCGCATGGTGTTCCACACGAGCGCCATGAGTTTGGACCGTTCGAGCCAGTAGAGACTGCGCGGAGTCTTGACTTTTGAGGGATCCCCAATGAGCCCATAGACGTTATCGATAACAAGACCCGCTTTCTAACTTCTCCGACTAATCGCCAGATGTGTTTGGAAGCGGGTTTCTAGACGTCCTTACGCTCACTGTACCACCTCATTTTGATTTTTTGTTGAAGGAATTGGGAATAGTGAATGTCTCCGCGGGCACGTCGCAATTCGCCGCGTTGGCGAGTCGAGCGAGGTGATCGAGTCGCGTCCCACTTCAACTTTCACTCAGCGAGGCTGCGGGGATCAACTCCCACACCACCGTTCGCACTGCTCTCGTACGCAGCCAGAGCCCCGCGCAGCACCTGCACCGCTTCGTGCGCTCCCCAGAGCAACGGACCTTCGCCGGTGTGCAGCCAACGCAGCCAGTGACGGCCCGAATCGCGAAAGCTGCTCGCCCAGTCGTCGTCGAGGGCGTGAAACGAACGCATTTCGCCGTCCACGTACGTCTCCAAACTCGGTTGCTGAATACCTCGACCGGTGCAGCGGTTCACGCGGGCGAATCCCCGTCGCCCGGTCACTTCCCAGCGTTCGTCGTTCGTGTAGTAGTCGCTGCGCAGGTACATGTCCACGGCGAACGTGATGTCCCACACGCCACGAATGCCATTGGCGTGCTCCCATACCACCGTGCTCGGCGCGTCGATCTCGATTCCCTCCATTATCTGCGTTGATCCAATCCAGGCCCGCACTTCGCGGATGGGTCCAAAGAGCCAGATCGCCGTGGAGAGTTTGTGCCAACCATCATCAAAGAGCAGGATTCCCCGTCCGCGTTTGGCCTGGTCGAATTGCCACTGGTAGGTTTCGCCCGACACCTCCCAGCCGCCGCGTCCGCTGGCCACCATTTTGAGGTGGTAGCCGCTGATTGGTCCGAGATCGCCCGAGTCGACGATCCCTTTCAATTTTCGCAATGGCTCGTAGAAGAGATAGTTCTCCANNCGCCGCGTCGATCATTCGCTGCGCACTGGCCAGGTCGTTGGCCATCGGCTTTTGCAGATTGACGTGCCAACGGTACTCCAGGCATTGGCGCACCACCTCTTCGTGCTGGACGATCGGCACCAGGACCTCGACGGCGTCGACGGCGATCCCGCTGGAGGCCAGTTCATCGACTGAGCGAAAGACCTGCGCCCGTGGCCAATCTTCGTGGCGTTGGCGGCGGCGCTCGTCGTTAGGCTCGACCAGCGCGACCACGTCCACGTCGCCATTGTCGACGTACGCCGTCCTATTGAGTTCGTAAATTCGTCCGAGTCCCACTAGCGCAGCCCTCACCGGACGGTCGTAGGGCTCAAAACTCGTGGTCGCAACTCGTTCGGCCATGCCCTAGGGTAACGGCCCGTTGCCGGCGCCACCCAACAACGGCGGCGGGGTCGCGGTCGAAGCGGTGACTAGGTACGTGAGTGCCGCTGGCGCCAGCGCGCGTACCGGCCGCGGCCCTTGAGCAGGTGCGTGCCTTCACTCTCCTCGTGCACGTTGGCGACGAGCGCCGATGAGGCGAGTCCCACTGCTCCCACGACCATCACGCAGAGTGAGAGGACTTCGAGCGGGGCGTAGAGCGGACCGCCGCGCAGGGTCTCGCCGTACAACACGTAGCCAATCGCGATCGCCACGAAGGGGTTGACCAGGATGAGCGACGACTGCGACGCGGCGAAGGGGCCGACCTGGAAGGCGCTCTGCATGATGACAAAGGAGCCCAACCCGATCACCGCCAACGCGTAGAGCTGCCACGAGCTGAACAGTGGGCCCCAGCCAGCCACCAGGAGATTGGTCATGGACTTGGTTATGGCCGACAGAAGCGCGAAGCCCACCGAGGCCGCGGCGCCGAGCGCCTNNTCTTCTCGCGAACGCGACCAACACCGCCGCCGCGACCACGGTCAACAGTCCCACCTCGAGCCAGAGCGCATTGCTCGGGGTCTTGGTGCCCACACTCGGCGAGGAAATAATGAGGAAGACGGCCAAACCGAATGCCGTCGCGAGGGCGGAAGCGATATCGCGCACCCGTAGCGGCGTAGAAAACCACAGCCAGAGCAGGAATACCAGGATGACCAGCTCGCTGACCAAGATGGGTTGGACGACGTTGAGCTGGCCCAGGTGCAGGGCGACCGCCTGCGCCGCAAAGCCGAACGCCATGATGACGAATCCCAAGATCCACACGGAGCGGCGCACCATGTGTCGCACCAGCCCCAGGGAGGGTCCGTGGGCCGGTGGGGCGTCCTCCACCCCTAATCGCTGGCAGATGCTGGCCACGGCGTTCGCCAGGGAAGCAAGGAGAGCCAGGCAGACAACCACCGTCCGAGCCTACGGTGCACCCAGTCGCGGGTTCGACACCAGGTTAATTCGACGAGCGCAGCGCATAGCCCCGCGGCGTGAAACCATCCCCGGGCGTAGATTTGAAGTGACTGTCGTAGGAGGAACGTGCCCTTTAACTTGAGCGAACTGCTGGAAGAGCGCCGCGGCGAGAACTTCCAACTCCACGCCCGGTACCTCAATCCCCAGCTCGCCAAAGTCGTAAAGACGCTGGGCTTTGACCGCTTCTACGAGCGCGGCGAGGGTTGTTACCTCTTCGACGACGAGGGCANNAGATGGACTGCGCCCTCCTGCCCGGTCTGCTCGCCGAACAGTTGGTCACCCGCAGTCACGCCGGCATCGAACGGGTGGTGTTTTCAAATTCGGGGGCCGAAGCCGTGGAAACGGCCATCAAGTTTGCGCGAGCCGCCACCAAACGAAGCCGTCTCTGCTACCACGCCCACGCCTATCACGGGCTCACCATGGGCGCGCTCGCGCTCAACGGGTCGCCGGAATTCAAGCGCGGATTCGGCCCCCTGCTGCCCGGGGCCACCGAGATACCCTTCGGCGATCTGGCGGCCCTGCGAAAGGAACTTCGTCGGGGCGACGTGGCCGCCTTCATCGTCGAACCAATCCAGGGCAAGGGCGTCTACGAATTAGACGGCGAGCGCTGGCGCGAGATGCAAGCGGCCGTCCACGAAGCGGGCGCGCTCTTCATATGTGACGAGGTGCAAACGGGCATCGGGCGCACCGGCAAATTCTTCGCCTTCGAGCACTACGAGCTCACCCCCGACATCATTACGGTATCCAAGGCCCTCTCCGGCGGGTACGTGCCGGTGGGCGCCATGCTGACCAGCGACAAGATCCTGCGAAGTGTCTACAGCTCCATGGAACGGGCCATGGTGCACTCCACGACCTTTAAGGGCAATCAAATGGCCATGGTGGCCGGGCTGGCGACGCTGTCGGTCTTCGATGACGAGCATGTCGTCGAGCACTCCGCCGCCATGGGCGACCTCTGGCACCACAAACTCGAAGCGCTGGCCACGCGTCACGAATTCTTGCACGAGGTGCGCGGACGGGGTCAGATGATCGGCGTCGTCTTTGGACCGCCAACCTCGCGCACGGCCAAACTGCGCTGGCGTGCGATTGAAGCCACCCGCACCGCCATGTTCTCCCAAACCCTGGTCGTGCCGCTCTTTCATCGCTACGGCATCTTGACCCAGGTGGCCGCGGACAACGTCAACGTGATCAAGTTGTTGCCACCGCTCATCGCCGGCGAGGTGGAAATCGACATATTCGTTGACGCCCTTGACGAACTCTTGAGTGACGCGGAGCGAAACAGCGGCTGGCTGGTCGAGTTCGGCATGACCATGGCCAAGGGTGCCCTGAAGCGAACTCGGACCGCTTCTAAGAGTTCGAGCGTCGCGTAGTGGGTTTCGAGCTTGCCCGTGGCGACCGCGTGGTGGTAACGGGGGCGTCGGGATTCATTGGTTCGGCCGTCACCCGGGCGCTCGTGCGACGCGGTGTCGACGTGGTGGCACTGTTTGAGCCAGGGGCCGTCACGTCAAACCTGGACGGACTCGAGGTCGAGCGTCGTGAGGTCGACATCTCGGACGCAAATAAGCTGAAGGGCGTCTTCGACGGCGCGCGATACTGCTTTCACCTGGCGGCCAAGTTCGGCTTTTGGCCCAAGGATGCGTCAAGTTTCTACGCCGTCAACGTGCAAGGCAGTCGCAACGTCGTCAGCACCGCCAGCGACGCCGGCGTCGAGCGCATCGTGTACACGTCGACCGTGGCGACGCTCGGACTATGGAAAACCAAATCGGGCACGCCCTCGAACGAAGACGACGTCGCCGACCTCTCGCATCTCTACGGGAACTACAAGAAGACCAAATACGTCGCCGAGCACGAGGTCCTGCGCCTGGCGGCCCAGGGCGCCCCAGTGGTGCTCGTCCTACCCACCATGCCGCACGGGCCCTTCGACCATCGCCCGACGCCGTCAGGCCAGGTTGTCTTGGACTACCTCAATGGTCGAATGCCCGGGTACGTGGACACCGCCATGAACGTGACGCACGTTGATGACCTGGCCGAAGGCCACGTGCTCGCGCTCGAGAAGGGAACGCAAGGTCGAAGCTATATCTGTGGCGGCGACAATATCTCCATGGCGCAGCTGCTGCAGATTCTGTCGAGCGTCACGGGACTGCCACCGGCGCAGCGCCGTTTCCCCGGGCTCTTTCCCATGATCGCCGGGCGGATATCGCAGTTCGTGGAAGGTGACCTTCTTCGCCGCCAGCCGAGGGTCCCCTTAGAGGCGGCGCAAATGGCCACGACCACCATGACATTCGATGACGCTCGGGCGAGGCGCGAACTCGGCTACGTCTCTCGGCCCGCGGATTTGGCACTGTACGATTCTGCGAGGTGGTTCGTAGAGAATGGTTACGTCGAGCCCAGCCGACAGGACATGTTGAGTTGGAACACGCCGAATGCGACATCACCTTGCTGACGTGCGGCCACCCCATTTGAACGACTCGACGAACGATGCACCGGCGTGATTGACTAAACAGGCCCGACCCGCATAATCGCCCTTGTATCCCGCTGATGGCCCGAGTTGCGCTACCTACGAAACGATCAAGAGCACAGCCACGAACACTGCGTATCCGGTGATGATAAGCGCGCCCGCTCGTCTGCTCAACCCTCGGCGCGCGAACGCCAAGAACAGGACCAGCACGGTGAGCGTCACATACGCCGCCGCCGTGAACTCTCCCGTCGCCGACGGGGACGCGAGACCAATCAGAGTTCCGGGGATGAAGAGCCCGACGACCACGTTCAGGTTATTGCTGTTAAGAGCAGTGCTGAGTGCGGCCGATCCCCGCCCCTTGGCCGCCAGATGCACCGCCGCAACCGCATTGGGCAGACTGGTGACGGCGGCCAGCACGACGCCACCGATCACAACGCCAGACACGTGAAAGTGCCGACCGAGTTCCACGGCACTTCGCTCCATCACCACGCTCGAGAGGACCACGACAACGAGCGCCCCGCAGGCGGCGAGCGCGTCGACGAGACGTCCCTTCGTGGGCCGCACCGCGTCAGCGAGTTCTAGTTCCTCGTCATCGATAGCCGAGCCAAGCCACGCGAGCCAACGCGCCGGCAAGGGCATCCGCTGCAGTTCACTGCGGCGAATACCAAGGATTGTGAGATAGGCCAAGAGGACAAGAGCGGCCGGAATGAAACCTTCGAGGGTCGAAAAGAGGCCCGTCGCGGTTCCGAGGCAACAGAGCGCGATCCACACCGCTACGAATCCGCCCAGCACGACGACCTTGCGATGCAGCGCGACGAAACCCGAGACCACGGCACCGAGGCCCAAGAGCGCCGCCAGATTGAAGACGTTGGATCCAACCACCACGCCCGCGCTTATGGTTCGATGATGTTGGGCGAGCGCCGAAATCGATGAGGTGATCTCCGGCGCGTCGGCGGCCAGGGCAGCGAGAATGCCAAGCAGAGCCTCAGAAAGGCCCAAGCGGTCGCCCACTCGTTCCAGTCGCGTGACGAGGATCCAACTCGTGGCGAGACTGACCAGCGCCGCGACAACAAAAACAACACTGGCAAGAGCCAAGCCGGTCCCCTTCTCGAACAGACAACGTGCCGACCAGTCTTCCCGGCTCTCCGAGTGAAACCTTATCCGAAGCCCTTACGCGTGGCAGACACCTCCGTAGACAATCGTTCGAGTTGGGCTGTCTGTCATACTGGGCGTGTGCTCGAGGCAGACGACCGAGAACATCTCCTCACGAGTGGTCGACGTCTCGAATGGGCCACGTTGGGCTGGAACATAGCCGGCGTCGTGGTGCTGGCCCTCGCGGCAATAAGTTCGCGATCAGTCGCCCTGACTGGCTTCGGACTTGACAGTTTGATTGAGATAGGCGCGTCGATGGTGGTCCTCTGGGAGCTCGCCGGTGTGGCGCAAGACCGCCAGCGACGAGCGATGCGCCTCATCGGCGCGTCGTTTGTTGCGGTGGCGATCTACCTGGCCGTGCAGAGCACGGTCGTGCTCGTGTTGAGGTTTCACCCGCACCACAGCCGCGTGGGTATCGCGTGGACCGCGGCCACGGCGATCGTCATGTTCTGCCTGGCCGTGAGAAAGTCACGGATTGGCGGAAAGTTGGGCAACGCCGTTCTCCGTGCCGAAGGGCGCATCACCCTCATCGACGGGATTCTCGCCACGGCCGTGCTGTGTGGTCTGGTGCTCAACGCGCTGCTCGACTGGTGGTGGGCCGATCCAGCGGCCGCCTACGTCCTGCTCGTTTTCGTTGCGCACGAGGCGCGAGAGACGTTTCGCCACTGAATCACGAGGTCGCTAAGTGTTGCCGAGATGCTCGACTGACGCCGATCGAGCGTTTCGCTATTGTGTGCGACACTAGGTAATGGGATCAGCCGGAGACAAACCAAGAAAACCTAAGCGCCGAATGGCCAAGGTCAAGTACGCGGAAGCCAATAATATTCAACTCGCGGGCCTCGCAGAAACCAGTCAAGTACCTTCCGGTACGCGCCTCGGACATTCAAAGGCCCACGGACGAAGTCAGGATATTGGAGCAATCGGTCGATTCTTCCTGTGGTGTCTTGGACGACGTCCCAAGAAACTCGACGTTGAACCGGGGCCGGACCAAGAACAGGAGTAGTCGAGAGCGTTTCACGCCGCTATTCAGTTGGTTTCGATGGAGCCGTCCGCGCCGGGAAAACGATCTACTGGCCAAACCAACGCGACTCTCACACCGCGCAGACGCCGGTCAAATCGTGTACCTTACCTTGTTAAGAGTTTCAATGGGGCGGCAGATAAGAACGCACGCGTAGGTAAAGGGAGAAGACGAATGCCACAGTTTATGGATTTCCACGACGATTTGAAGTTGCCCGCGGAAGCGATTCTGCAGATAACTCAAGAGACCAAGGACGGCAAGACTGACGACTTCGGTGTTCGCCAACTCGAACTGTTTCACAACCCCGGTGGACAGGTGTACTGCTTGCTCGACGCTCCCGACGCCGACGCCGTGCGCAGCCATCACGCGGCAATAGGCGTACCCTGCGGCGACGTGCACGAGGTGTCAAGACTTCTCTAGTCCCTCTCGACTTGGCGAGCTCTAAAGCCTCGTCGGCGTCCACTGGGCGCTCGTGCGTTGCACGCTGGACACCGCTCGCCGTGATCCCCCAGCCGACGTCACGGACGTGTTCGTCTCGAGGGCGGCGTCAAGAAGCGCGGCACGGGCCGCTCCACAAATATGAGCGCGAGGGAGAGCACGAGTGCCACCGCGCACAGTGCGGCGAGGGCAAAACTTAGGCCCCCGACGACGAAGCACGCGGTGGAAAGTAATCCGCTCTTCGATTGCACGCCGTAACTCAGTGGGAAGGCAATCGCCAGGCTGACGACCATTACTGAAATCGGAAGTGCGCTCACCGTCAGCCACTGGGGCCTTCGATCGTTCGAAGCACTCCCCCGGTTTGGCGTTGACGGTGCTTCACGCCACATCCGAATTGTCAGTCTGAGCGACGCAATCCCCACGACACCAAGCAGTAGCTCGGACCCTACGGGCGCGAGGTCCGCGCTAAAACTCACGACCGCCTCAAACTCTTCGCTGTCACGCGGACACCATAAAACGTTTCGCTCCCGAATTTGAATTCTGCCGGCTATTCGTCGCAACGCTCAACTTCGCACTCAATTGACGTTGCGGTGATGGGCGCCTAGCAGGGTGACGGCAATCACCGCGGGCACGTCCCCCTTGTTGGACCAGCGATGGCGGGTCCCGTTCTGAACATAGGTATCGCCGGGGTGCAGCGTCACTTTTTCTCGATCGTCCAGCTCGAGGATCGCTTCTCCGGACACCACGATGCCGTAATCAATGGTGGCCGTCGTGTGCATCCCGGGATGATCAGTCTCGAGATGCTCGTCTAAGCCGGGTAATTTCACCCTGAACTCTTCAATGGCGGCGTCGACGTCGAGATCGGCCGGCGCGCCCGATCCCCCGTCGGGCGGAATCGTAAAGAAGCCGAAGCGAAAGCCATCGATCGGCGGGAAGTAAAGTTCCGCGCTGGGCCGGGCGCCGTCATCGGGGAACGTTACCTTCGTGTCCGCGCCCCAGAGTCGATGAAACTCGTTGCCCGGCAAGAGTGCCAGCGTCACCGGAGCCACCATTTCGTCGCTTACGAACACGGCCTTTCCTTCGTCGCTGTGACCAGTCACTACCCTTCGGATGTCCACGCCTGCTCCTCCTAATCGCCTCGTCAATAAGTCCCACCGATGCTTCGGTCCATTCTTCAGCAAGGCAGCGCACGAGTTAGATAGATTTCTCGGGTAGATAGATGATATGGCGTTAACACCTATTTATCTGGTAGTTAAGTAATAACAGAATTATGTTATTAAAATAGAATATAATATGTTTTAAGGCCATGGACGTTTTAAATCGGAGAATAATGCCACTTAACCGAAGTCATAATACCACCCACGAGTGGGAGGTAAAAGTCGGCGACCAAGTTCGTGCCGCGCGCATCGCGGCCGATCTCGATCAATCGGGCTTGGCCGCATTGGCCAACGTATCGGTCGGTGCGCTTTCCAATCTGGAGCGGGGCAAAGGTTCTTCGCTCAACACCCTGGTGGCGGTCGTGCGGGCGCTTAAGCGAACGGACTGGCTGGAGGCGTTGGCGCCGGCGGTCACGGTCTCTCCCATCCAAATGTTACGCAGCAAACAAAGGCGGCCGCCCGCCCGCGTGCGCTCACGCAAGAACACACCAAAGAGCCACGATTCCTGATGCCCTACCTTGCGGTCGACGTTGTGGAAGTGCGGTGCTGGGGATCGCGCGTGGGTGCCATCGCGCTCGACGATCGATCGGGCTTCTACGTCTTTGAATACGAACGCAGTTGGCTGGACGCGGAAATCGAACTGGCGCCCACCACGATGCCCGTGACGGGAACCACCAGAACCTTCATCTTTCCGACCCTGGCGACGGCCACCTTCCACCGACTGCCGGCCATGGTGGCCGACTCACTGCCGGATGATTTTGGCAACGCCCTGACCACTGCGTACTTAGCCAACGAGGGTGTCGCGACCGACCAGATCACCGCCCTCGACCGATTGGCCTACCTCGGCACGCGCGGCGTGGGCGCTCTGGAGTACCACCCCCTGCGCGGACCTCGCACGCGCAAGACAACCGCCATCGAATTGTCGGAGTTGGTCCAGGCTGCCCGCAGCGTACTCTCGGGTCACATCGAGTTCGAAGCAGGCATCACCGACGCCATCTCCCACCTCATCGCCGTGGGCACGTCCGCCGGCGGCGCGAGACCCAAGGCCGTGGTCTCACTCAATCCCACAACCGGAGAATTGCGATCGGGCCAAGTCCCGGCCGACCCCGGATTCGAGCACTGGCTCTTGAAGCTCGACGGCGTGCGGGCCGACCGCGATCTCGGATCGAGCGCCCACTTCGGACGGATCGAATACGGCTACCACCTCATGGCCCGAGACGCCGGCATCGACATGATGGAGTGCCGGCTGCTCGAAGAGAGTGGGAGGGCCCACTTCATGACGCGCCGTTTCGACCGGCCCCTCGGCGGTGAAAAAATCCACGTACAGACACTGTGCGCATTGGCCAGCCTTGATTTTCGCCAGATCGGCGCCCACGAGTACAGCCAGTTATTCCTGCTCCTCGAGCAACTGGGACTGGGACCACACACCCGTGCCGAGGCCTTTCGCCGGATGGTCTTCAACGTCGCCGCGGCCAACTGCGACGATCACACCAAGAACATCTCGTTCGTTCTTTCCCAGGGCGGCCGTTGGCGCCTCTCCCCTGCCTACGACGTCACCCACGCCCACGCGCCGAGCAGCCGGTGGACCCGACAACACTTAATGGCGGTCAACGGTCAGACCTCCGAGATACACCGGTCCGATGTGGTGGAGGTCGGCGATCGATTCGCCGTGCCTGGTCTGTCCGACATCATCGACCACGTCCTAGATAGCGTCGCGCGCTGGCCGAGCTTCGCTCGAGAGGCGGGCGTACCCGAACCAGTTACGCAAAGGATTGCTCTCGATATCGATCACTGGTCTTCGAATCTTCGCCGATGAATTACGCAATCGGTCCCCGATTTCAACCAACTTTAGGGATAGGCGATCAAGGCAACGATCTTCCGCCTCGCGTGCTCAGTCCGATCGGTCTCGCCGTTGGCGAGTTCATCCAGCAGCAATCCGCGTAACACGGCGACAAAGAAAGTGGACGCCACCAGGGGCGGCTACCGCGGTACTGCTCACCCACCATGGTCGAGCCCGTCTCCAGCCAGTCGCTGACCAAGGCCCTCGTGGCCCCGCCGTAGGTCACGGGTCGCGAGTCGTCGGCGACGACACCACCCACTGGATTGGTGTCGATTGGCGGCCCGTCGCGCGCGGTTGGCAAACCGGTAAAACTGGCTTCATAACCTTGCTCACAGTCATTCGGACACCGACGAGACCCGCCACGTGAAAATAAAACTGGATTTGCACGACATCTACAACCGAGGTGAGGACATCGATCGCGCACTTCGTTCCGTTATCGACGAGGCGATCGAAAAAAAAGTTCGATTGGTGGAAATCATCCCCGGCAAAGGCAGCGGTCAATTGAAAAAGCGGGTACTGCGATTCCTCGATCAAAAGGAAATAAAGGTCCTCTACGACCGGGTCGAAAAGGACTCCCACAATTTCGGCCGGGTATTCGTGCACTTTCGCTTTAAATGAGTGGCGTCGGACTCGATAAGCCGTGGGGCCACGCGTGACGCGAAATCAAGGCAGGCGAAGGTGGCGAGGCGATGGTCTCATCGCAGGTCCAGCGGCGGAGTTCGCGGCCCGCAACCTGTTTTCGGGCCACGAGTAACGTGGTCTTGGTGCGAAGTCGAATTCGGAAATTGATGGCCTGGTCAAAGACCCATCAAGGCCGCAAGTTGATTCGCTTCACTTCAGTGTCCGTCATCTCAACCGTCGTTTCCGTCCTCGTGATCGCTTTTGTCTACGGTTTGAAAATCATTAAGGGTGAGGTTGAGGCGACCGTGTTTGGCAACCTCGTGGCCGCCTTCCCCTCCTATCGGCTCAATCGCCAATGGACCTGGGGCAAGACCGGGCGCAGTCACGTGCTCAAGGAACTGCTCCCCTTTGCCACGATGACCGCACTTGGTATTGGTTTCTCGATTCTGGGTGCGTCCTTCGCGCGACACCTGGTACACGCGCACCGCTGGGATCATCTCCTCAACACGGGCGTCGTGGTGGCGGCCAACCTGGTGAGCTTCGCAATCTTTTGGGTCCTCAAGCTCATCGTGTTCAACCGGATCTTCCACGTTGACGAAGTGGCCGAGATTGACGAACATTTGCAACGCGAAGAACTTCCCCCGGCGCAACCGTCGCCGACGTGAACCATCACAGCGATTCATCGCGCGTCGCAACCTTTACGCTGCCGTGTGTTGATCAATTTCGTACCGGGAGGCCCACGTGGAAAAAAGATTGGTAACGCGCTACGCGACGAAGTCCAGTGACGACGCCGACGAAAACCAACGGAGAATCGAAGGGGTTTTCGAAGAGTTGTCGAGCACCAAACCCGACAACGTGAGCTACATCGTCCTTCGTCTGGCGGACGATTCCTTCGTCCACGTGTCCTTTCACAACCACAGCGATACCGACGTCAATCCGATTTCTTCGACCAAGGCCTTCGCGCATTTCCAACAGGACCATGGCGATCGACGCGAGGGCGACATTGACCAGCAGACGGCCACCCTCGTCGGTGCCTACATCACCGAGATAGCCTGAAAACAAGGCCTGGCGACGGGCGCTGTGCCCAGGTCTGACCGCCCAAAAGGCGCACTGCTACCATCGCAACGTGCACGGCACGCGGCGTGGCAATCCCAAGGGCGCCAAATTTTCCGACGTCCGCGCGGCCGCAAAGTCGCCCCGGTCTTTCAATTCACGTTTTTTCTGCGCCTCGCGCCCACCTTCCCCCAATCAACCGATGTCCACTAGATCAACCAGAGTGGTCATAGTGTTCGTGGCCGCCACCACCATTTTGGGTCTGACCGGACTCGCAGCCTCCTCGGCTACGACGGGCCAAGGACCGGTACGAACAACGCCTCGTCTTCACGCGAACACCGCGGGCACGACATTGCCGGGCACTCGGTGCCCGGCGTTTCCGGCGGACAATGTGTGGAACACCCCCATCACCACGCTTCCCGTCAATGCCAACAGCGCGACCTGGCTCGCGGCGATGAATTCGGCGTCCACCGATCTGCACCCCGATTACGGACCGTCCGGCAACCCCAAGCAGCCGTACGGAATTCCTTGGGTCGTGGTCAGCGCTCGCACCAAGTTCACCTCAATCAAATTCCTTTACGCCTCCGAGAGCGACCGCCGCCCCTATCCCTTGGCCGCCGCCACTCCGGTCGAGGGTGGATCCGACCGCCACGCCCTCATGGTCGATCCTTACAAGTCGGCGCGCTCGCTCGCCTGCACGCTCTTCGAGACCTACGACACTCAGTACCGAGCCGCGGGAAGGTCCACCGCCGGTTCTGGCGCGATTTGGAACCTCAACTCAAACGCGCTGCGCCCCGCCACCTTCACCTCGGCCGACGCCGCCGGTCTGCCCATCCT
>PLXU01000210.1 GCA_003151555.1 Acidimicrobiaceae bacterium
CCCATGACCTGGACCCCGGTCGGCAGGCCGTTGGCGACACCGGTGGCGACGCAGGCCGCCGGCAGACCCATCAGGTTGGCCGGCATCACGAAGCGGAACAACTCCACGACCTTCATGGCCGTGTCGCCATCGATGATGTCGTAGCCGTGTTCGAAGGGCGGTTGCGTCCACACCGGTCCGACGACCAGCGGATAGGTCGCCATGAACTCACGCCACGCCTTCTCGACCTTGTAGCGGTTCTCGTGCATCAGCGCCATCGACTCGGGCGTCGCCGGCGGATACTCGATGTTCGTGAGCTCCAGGAATCGTTGACCCTCCGCTCCCATCACCGCCATGAGGAGCGGCTTACGCACTGAGAGGCTGGTCATCATCAACTCGGACCACGCCAGGTAACTCTCGAAGACCATCGGCGGTTCGATCTCTTCGACCTCGTAGCCCGCCGCTTCGAGCGCTCGGCCCGCAATGCGAACGCCCTCGGCGACACCAGCGTCAGTCTCGCCGCCGAATGGTTCGGGCACCAGAGCCACGCGCTTGGCGACGCTCGGCCCTCCGAGCGGGGCGTCAATGGACTGCGGATCGCGGTGGTGGGCCCCCATGACCGCGCGGAGACCGAGGCGCACGTCACCCACGGTTCGGGCCAAGACACCGTTGACCAGCATGATCTGGGCATTGATCGCCATGTCCAGGATCGACGACGGGTTACCTTGGGCCACGCGGCCGCGTGAGGGCTTGATCGATGCGATCCCGCAGGCGTAGGCCGGGTTGCGAAGGGATCCGCCGATGTCGTTGCCCAGTCCGATGGGACTCATGCCCGAGGCTATGGCGGCCGCCTCCCCACCGGAGGAGCCGCCGACCGTGCGCCCGTGTTTCCAGGGATTGTGCGTCACGCCGAAAAGCGAGGACTCGGTGTTGATGCGCAGTCCGAGGTCGGGCATATTGGTGCGCGCGAGTGCGACGGCCCCGGCCCGGCGCATGAACTCGACCGGCGGCGCGTCGGCGTCGGCCATAAAGTCCTTCAGGGGCACGCAGCCCTCATTGGTGCTGTAGCCCGCGACGTCGAGGTTGACCTTGATCGTGAACGGCACACCGTGCAGGGCGCCCAGTGGACGCCCGGCCCTTTGTTTCGCGTCGGCGACGTCGGCCTCGGCGCGAACCTCGTCGGGACGCACTTCGACCACGGCGTTGACCGCGCCGTTGACCGCGTCAATTCGCTCCAAATGGGCTTCAATGACTTCACGCGACGACGTGGCGCCGCTCCGAATCAAGTCGGCGAGCGAAGACGCCGACTCCTGCCACAGTTCCTTTGCCATGAGACCTCCGTCGAAAACTCTCCGGGTAGTCTCGCACGCGCCAGGCGCGTTCGAATCAGCCGAAGCGACCTTCGATGTAGTCGAGGGTCCGCTCATCCGCCGGATCGGTGAAGATCTTGGAGGTCGGACCGAACTCGATCAGCTCACCCGCTCGATCTTCGCCCATCAATAGAAAAGCACAGTCGTCGGAGACCCGTAGCGCCTGTTGCATGTTGTGGGTCACGATGATGATCGTTACCCGATTCTTCAACTCGCCCATGAGCGCTTCGATCGCTTGGGTGGAGATTGGATCAAGCGACGACGTCGGCTCGTCCATCAACAAGATCTCGGGTTCCACGGCCAGGGCTCGCGCGATGCAAAGTCGCTGCTGCTCGCCTCCCGAAAGGGTGACGGCGTGTGCCTTCATACGACTCGAGACGCTGTCCCACAGCGAGGCCGCTACCAGCGACGACTCCGCAGCTTCGTCGAGCAGCGACTTCTTGCGAATGCCATTGAAACGAAGTCCCGAGACCACGTTGTCGTAGATACTGAGGGTGGGAAAGGGGTTCGGGCGCTGAAAGACCATGCCGATGCGGCTACGTAGCAGGGTCGTCGGCAGGCTGCCGTGGTAGACGTCGACGTCGCCCAGCTTGATCTCACCGGAAACCACGGCCCCCTTGGTCAGGTCGTGCAGGCGGTTGAGGGCGCGCAGGAGCGTGGTCTTGCCCGATCCCGATGGACCGATGAGCGAGGTGATTTTGTTTGACGAGACGTCGAAGGTCGCGTCGCGCACCGCGGTGCGACCATTGAACGTAACGGCGACGTCCTTGAGACTCATGACCACCTTGGGTGGTGCGGTGTCAACCGACTGTGCCGACTTTGCGACCGCAACTTCTTCTTGCATTTTCACAGCCTCCATTTAGCGTCTCTCTCTTCTCAATCGCGCGGCCACGAATCGGCTGCCCAAACTTAAAATCATCACCATCACGACCAGTGTTAGGGCCACGCCCCACGCGGCCGCGCGCTGGGTCGGGTACTGCGAGCCCGAGTAGTTGTAGGTCAGCAGTGGCAGCGACGACATCTGCTTTAAGGGGCTCCAGGTCCAATTGCCCGACGCGCCGATGACCAAGAGCAGGGGCGCGGTCTCGCCCATGGCGCGCGCCAGCGAAAGCAGGATCCCGGTGATCATGCCCGGCAAGGCTGCCGGAATGATGACGCCGCGCGTCACACGTGAACTGCGCGCGCCGAGCGCCAGACCGGCTTCGCGCAACGTCGCGGGCACACCGCGAAAGGACAATTCGCTGGCCTTGGCAATAAGGGGCACCATCAAGACGGACAGGGCCACGATGCCGGCCATGCCCGAGAACGTCTTCATCGGCACGACAACGTACTCGTAGGCAAACACGCCCAGCAGGATCGACGGCAGACCCGTCATTATTTCAATGATCGCGCGCAAGAAGTTGGCCGCGCGCGAGGAGGCTTCGCTCAAGTACAGACCGAGCAGCACCGCGATGGGAATGGCGATCAACCCGGCCAGAAAATCGATGATCACCGTGCCCTCGATGGCGTTGCCGATCCCGCCGATGGCGCTCTGGTCGACGAGGCTGGGCTGGGTGGGCAGCGTGTGCAGGAAGGGCCAGCTGATGGAGGACACTCCCCGTTGGATGAGGGCGAAGATGAGCGACCCGAGCGGCACTAGCGCGAGCACAAACGCGGCTACTAGCGCGACGAGAAACACCCTGGAGAGCCACGTTCTGCGACCAAGCGTTTGCGCAGCGCGCATTTGGATCTCCGCACGCCGTTCGAGAATCGGGTCCGGCGGCAGGTCGGTGAGCGTGTCGGTCATCGGTGGGCCAACGCTCGCTTGGTCAACAGACGGGCCCCGGCATTGACGGCCGCCGTGATGATCATCAGCATCAGCGCCAGCGCGGCCAGGGCGCTGCCCGTCGAACCGGTCGCCTCGCCGAACTCCGTGGCGATGGTGGAGGCCAATGTGGCGCCGGTCGAAAAAAGGGAGCGGGGAAGCTGCGGGTTGGACCCGATCACCATGGCCACCGCGATTGTTTCGCCGAGGGCCCGGCCGGCGCCGAGGGCGATCGCCCCGAGAATACCCGTGCGTGCGCTCGGCAGCACGACCCGAACAAGGACCTGGCTGCGCGTCGCGCCCAGCGAGAGACCGCCTTCGATGAGGTCGTTCGGCACGACGGAGATGACGTCGCGCGAAATCGCCACGATGGTCGGCAGAATCATGATCGAGAGCACGATGCCGGCGAGGAGCACACTGAATCCCTCCTGGGGGCCATTAAACGGCCAGGCACCACCGGTGATGCCGGCGAGGAAAGGATCGAGGGTCTTGTTGAGCCAGGGAATGAGGTACCACAGTCCCCACAGGCCGTAGACCACCGAGGGCACCGCGGCGAGCAACTCCACCAACGCCGAAGACGTGGTGCGCAGGCGTTGGGGGATCAGGAATAGCAACGCCAGGGCGGAGGCCAGTCCGACCGGCACGGCGATGACGAGCGCGATCAGGGTGGTCAGCAGGGTGTCGACCAGCAGGGGCAGGGCCCCGTACGGGCCGGTGCCGGGGACCCAACGACTGCCGGTGACCATGTGGAAGCCGAATTCGCGAAGCGCCGGCCACGCGGTGTGCAGCACGCTCCACACGAACAACACGATCACCGCGCCAAAGAACAGCGCGGTGCCGCGCAGCAAGAACCTATACGGACGGTCCGAAGTGGCCGAGCGACGAATTCTCTCGGCCACTTCGGATCCCGCAACGTGAGTCTCGGTCTCCTTCGTCTTCATTGTTGCTTCGCTATTTCAATCTCTCCGATTGCTAGTGACTAACTCAGTGCGAGCGACTGCGCGTTGTAGGTCATCAACGACACCTGGTGCTCGGCCAAGGTCGTGACGTAGGCGGGCAGCGGTACGTAACCCTGCTGCTGCGCCACGGTCTGACCACCTTGGGCTCCGCTCTGGACGGTCCAGTCGAGGAATTTGGCGACCAACTTCTCCGAGTTGAGCGACGCGGACGTGCCGCCCACCGTGCCCAGACCGTTCCAGTCCTCGCGCACAATGGCCCAGCTGTAGCCGGCGATCGGGTAGTCCCCGGCGCCGGCGCCGTTGACAATCGAGAAGTTCGACACCACGCCGGCACTGCTTTCACTGGGTGGCGAGGCGGAGAAGGAAGCGGCGTCGGCCGCCACGGTAGTCGGGTTGACCGCGACATCCTTACCCTTGGCGTTGACGATCAACGCCGCCGGCAGCGTGTGCTGCAAGAGGATGTAGGAGTACTCGACGTAGCCAATGCCACCCACGGTCTGCTCAACGTCGGCGGCGACACCGGCGTTCTTCTGACCGCCCAGGCCGTCGCTGGGGACCTGGCCCTGGTTGAACGTGGTGTTGGGGTAGACCTCGGTGCCCGCGGAGGTCTTGTAGTTCGCGCCCTGGGTCGCGTTCAGGTAGTTCGAGAAGATGAAGGACGTACCCGAACCATCAGCGCGGTAGACCGGCACGACCGTGGTGCTTGGTAGTGCGCAGGTGCGGCGAATAACGCGACCCTTCTTGTTCTTCTTCAGGTTCACAATTTTTGGATTCAGGTGACAGATGGCTGCGTTGTTCCACTTGGTGATCGCACCGTCGTACATGCCCGCCAAGACCGCCGAGTTCAAGATCACCGGGGTCTTCTTGAACTTTGAGTTGAGCGACGGCAGGTTGTACATCATGCCGACCCCGCCGAGCACGACCGGGACCTGCACGTAATTGGTGAGCGTGCTCGCCGCGTTGGCCCCGGTCAGAATCGAGGCGTCCAGATTGGTCCCGTTGACCACGGTGCCCATCGGCACGTCCGAGGCGCCCACGGCGTAGGTGCCGGCCACGACACCCTTCTTACCGGCGGTCGAACCAGTGGGTGAGTAGAGCGAAATGGCGCTCGGCGCGTTCGCGCCCGAGACCTTCGCCGCTTCGGACATGTACACCGGGATAGCCGCGTTAAAGAACGGCTCGTCGAAGCTCGAGCCACCCATGGCTGGGTTGAGGCTGGCGGCCCCGTCGCTCGAAGCAAAGGTCAAGTCGCCCGTGAGGGTCGCCGTGGCGCCCGCCGGGGTGACGGCAAAGGTAGAGAGAAGGCCCAGGGAAGCAATCGCCACCCCTAACTTTCCTCGAAAGTTCTTCTTCATTATTGGCTTTCCTCCTAAAGAAAGTGAATCGTGAACGGCTACGGGAACTTGCCCGCGACACTCGCCGCGACCCGTAGCCAGTCAGAACCTAGGAATACCAAGTGAACGGATGGTGAAGAGAACGAACAGCGAAAGTTAAATGTTGCAGAACTCTAAAAACCTTGACAAATCAGGCTTTCAGTCGCAACAGCTGTCCCGCCAGCCGCAGGCGGTGCAGCGAAAGTGCGCGTGCTCGGGGCGGAGCGCAGAACCGCAGTGCGGACACTCGTCAAAGGTCGCGAAACGGTTCGTGCACTGCGCCTCCGTGGGGGCGGACTCGCGAGCGGATGGCACGTCGTTCGACACATTTACATTGTGGACGCTCGCCCCGAGTCGCGCGGTGATGGACACGCTCACCGGATTTTCCGCCCAATTGACCTAAAGTATGAGAAAGAATCATTCCAGTACGAAGCAGGTTCGATGCGCATAGGGGTTCTGACGGCTGGCGGCGACGCACCGGGGCTCAACGCGGCCATCCGAAGTATTGGCCATATGGCCTTTCGCGACGGGCACGAGCTCATCGGGATCGAGAACGGCTGGGCCGGACTGGCCAACGAGTTCGCCGGCCGCGAACTGACGCCCAGCGACCTTTCGGGCATCGTGGGCCAGGGCGGCACGCTGCTGGGTACCATCCGCTACGACCTCGACAGTCCCGCCGGCGGACGTCTGCACGTCCTAAAGGCNNTGGCTGGCCGAGCGTGGCGCGCCCGTGGTGGGGGTGCCCAAGACGCTCGACAACGACCTGGTCGGCACCGATTACTGCATTGGCTTCGATACCGCGGTGAGCATCGTGGCCGAATCGTTGGACCGGCTCTACACCACGGCCGCCTCGCACCACCGCGTCATGATCGTCGAGACCATGGGCCGGGCCACGGGATGGGTCGCCGCGATGGGCGGACTGGCCGGCGGGGCCGACCTCATTGTCATTCCCGAGTTCCCGATGACGATGGACGAGATCATTTCCCACCTAGTAAAGCGGCGCAGTTCCTCCAGCGCCTTTTCCATCGTCGTGGTCGCCGAGGGCATCGATCTGGGCACGGTCGGCGGCGTCGAATCGAGCGAACTGTCCAGCGACGGCATCCGCGGCGTGCGCCTCGCCACTCGAGGGGTCGGTCACTTCGTCGCCTCGAAAATCGACGAGTACGGCGGCTTCGAAGTGCGCACCACGGTGCTCGGTCACTTGCAGCGCGGCGGCAGTCCCACCGCGTACGACCGCATATGGGCCACCCGCGTGGGCGCCAGCGCCTACGACGCGGTGGTCGCTGGCAAGTTCGGTGTTATTCCGCTGGTGCGGGGCAACGAGGTGACCTTAGAGCCGCTCTCGGTGGTCGCCACCGGACAGCGCCACGTGCCGCGCGAACTCTACGAACTCTGCGCCGCCTTTTTCTAGGCGCCTAACTGACCGAGCCGGTAGTGCGTGCGACAGAGCACTTGGTAGTACACCTCTCCCTCGTGCACATTGCCGAAGAAGAACTGGTCGCCTTCGCGGGCCACCACCCCGTTGACCACGCGCGCATTGCATCGTCCCTTGCGTCCGCACCAGCACGATGAGGTGAGCGGCAGTTCGTGGGCCCAGTCCGCGACGGAGAAGAGCCGCGCGGAGCCGGGAAAGATATTGAGTAGGAAGTCGGCCGAGAGGCCGAACGCGTGCACGTCAATGCCGTGATCGTCGACAAGTCGTGCGAGCGCATCGATCTGTTCCACGCTGGCGAACTGCACTTCATCGATCACCAGGACCCTGATGTTGTCGGAGAAGAGTTGTTCGATCGGCCCCGCGAGATCTGCGTGCGGCTCGATGGCTTCAGCTTCGGCCTCGATGCCGATGCGGCTCGTCACCATGCCCTCGGCGCTGCGGTCACCGAAGGTCCACAGGGCCACGTCGCTGCGGCCCTCGCGCAACTGCCAGCAAAGTTGCAGCGCAAGGGTGGACTTGCCGGCCGCCATGGTCCCGTAGGTAAAAGTCAGTTCCGCCATCGGCCTCTCCGTCGCCTCGCGAAGGTCAACGATACAGCCGGGTGGCGACGCCTCACTAGATTGGGCCCATGATCCACAACGTGCGCGCCATTGCCTACATCCGCAACGAACGCAGTGAGGCGCTCGATGACAACTGGGACGACGTCGTGAGCACCGTCGAACTGGCCCAGGACGTGCCAAGCGAATCGCTTGCTGGCCTCGCTGATTTCTCGCACGTGGAGATTGTCTTCTTCGCCGATTGGGCCGAGGACGTGCCGCCGGCTCCCTGGCACCGCCATCCGCGGGGCAATGAACACTGGCCCGACGTGGGGATCTTCGCGCAACGAAACAAGGACCGGCCCAACCGAATTCTGCTGACGACAGTGGCCATCGAGGAGATCTCCGATCGATCGTTCAACGTGCGGGGACTCGACGGCATCGACGGCACCCCGGTAATAGATATCAAACCCGTCTTTCGCTGGAGCGTGCCACGGGGCGAACTTCGCGTCGCTGCGTGGAGTGAAGAGTTGGGCGAAAACTATCTCTAACGGCGTTCCTAGCGCGTTCGTAGCCGGGCCGGATTCAATCCATTTTGCCGAGTAGTTTAGGCCCCACGATGCCCGAGACGACTTCGCGCCCTATCACTCTCGAACTGTCCAACGTGACGGTTCGCTTCGGCGGATTGCTCGCACTCAACGACGTTTCCTTTCGGGTTTACGAAAACGAGATCGTGGGACTGATTGGCCCCAACGGCGCGGGCAAGACCACGGCTTTTAACGTGGCCTGCGGTTTTCAAAAGCCCACGTCCGGTGCGGTGCACTTCCCCGCGTCCGGTCACGGTGCACTGCGACCCTCCCAGTTAGCCAAGGCCGGAGTGGCGCGCACGTTGCAGGGCGTAGGGCTCTTCCCCCACCTCAGCGTGCTTGAAAACGTGATGGCTGGCGCGCAGAGCCGTTTCGGCGACGGCTTTTTCACGTCAATTCTCGGCCTGCCGAGGGGGCTGCGCATTGAACGGACGCTTCGAGAGGAGGCCTTCGCGCAACTCGAACACCTCGGCATCGCCAAGTTTGCGGGCGCGCTGCCCGGCGGCATTCCCTACGGCATCGCCAAGAAGGTGTCGCTCGCGCGAGCCCTCATGTCGCACCCGACACTGTTGATGCTGGACGAACCGGCCAGCGGCCTCGACGAGAACGAGCTCGAGGAGTTCGCTCGACTCATCACCGAACTTCGAGTCTCAATGAGCGTCTTGTTGGTGGAGCACAACATGGATTTCGTCATGCCGCTCGTGCACCAACTCATCGTGCTCAATTTCGGCCAGGTCATCGCCACGGGCGCACCCAATGAGATCAGCAACGATCCCGGCGTGCTGGCCGCGTACTTGGGCGTCGACTGATGATTCGCATCGAAAACCTTTGCGTGAACTACGGCGCGGTCAAGGCCCTGCGCAACGTGAGCCTGGAGGCTACGCCCGGACGGGTGACGGCCGTGCTCGGCGCCAACGGGGCGGGCAAGACNNGGCAAGACGACGTTGCTGCGGGCGATCTCGGGGCTGGTCGAACCCAAGAGCGGCGTCATCATGCTCGGCGATCGTTCACTGGTGCACGTGGCGACTGAGAACATTGCGCGTTTAGGGGTCAGTCACGTGCCCGAAGGGCGCGGGGTCATCGCCGAACTGACCGTCGAAGAGAACCTGCGCC
>PLXU01000146.1 GCA_003151555.1 Acidimicrobiaceae bacterium
AGACTGACACACAACAACAGTTCGCAAGTTCCTTTTAATCCCAAGGTGCCGGGATCGAGACCCGGGCGGCCCACCAATCAACCGAAGTCTCACGGGCCCACTGACAGGCCCACTGAGTCAATATGACGGTTGCGGTCACCCGTGATGGATGAAATGCTGTGGTCGGCTGTCGGTGCGGTCACCGATATCCTCTTGCAACTTTGAGTGCGCTCTGAGTCTGGTGCGAGGACCCTTGAGGACCATGGATTGTTACTACGAGTACGAACTCCAGAATTCGCTTCGCCTGGTCCTCTCCGGCGGCCTTCTATTCATTCAGCGTGAGGGGGTACTTCAATGAGACGAATACGCAATCGAGTCGCGGGTTTAGACGTGCATCGCGACACGGTGGTGGCCTGTTGTCAGGTCGCGCACCCCAACCAGTCAGTTGAGGTGACCAAACAGTCATTCTCCACCACCTCCAAGGGGCTTGGTGAGTTGGCGACGTGGTTACGCGACGCCGGCGTCGAGACCGTCGCCATGGAAGCGACCGGCGTCTACTGGAAACCCGTGTACTACAGCCTCGAGGGACTGTTCGAGGATCTCTGGCTCTGCAACGCGCAGCACGTCAAGAACGTGCCGGGACGAAAGACGGACCTCGCCGACGCCGAGTGGCTAGCCGACGTCGCCGCGCACGGCATGGTGCGACCGAGCTTCGTTCCGCCACCCGAGATTCGCGAACTGCGCGAGCTCACCCGTTACCGCAAGACCCAGGTCCAAGCGCGCGCCAAGGAGATTCAGCGCCTCGAGAAGTGCCTCCAGGACGCCGGCATCAAGTTGACCTCGGTGGCGTCGCGGGTGTGGAGCATGTCGTCACGCGAAATGATCGAAGCGATGATCGACGGCGAACGAGACCCCAAGGCCCTCGCCGCGATGGCCAAGTCACGTCTACGAGCGAAGATCCCCGCCCTCGAGGAAGCCTTCAGTGGTCACTTCGGCGCGCACCACGCTACGGTTTGCCGCCAAGTGATTGAGCACATTGACTTCCTGGACCGCTCGATTGCGACGCTGAGTGCGGACATCACCGAGCGGGTCTGCCCTTTTGAGCCGGCGTTCATCATCTTGTGTTCGATCCCTGGCGTGTCGGAGCGAACCGCGGAGGTGATGATCGCCGAAATGGGCGTCGACATGACGCGCTTTCCCACCGCGGGCCAGTTGTGTGCCTGGGCCGGGGTGGCACCGGCGAGTCACGAGTCGGCGGGCAAACGTCGCCCGGCGGGCACGCGCCAGGGTTCGACCTCGCTGCAGATTGCGCTCGTGGAAGCCGCGAAAGCCGCGTCGAGGACCAAGGGCACCCACTACTCCGCCCAGTATTCACGACTAGCGAAACGAAGGGGTGCCAACAGAGCCACCGTCGCCGTCGCCCACTCGATTCTGGATGTTGCGTGGCATTTGCTCACCAACGGCACCCTCTACAACGACCCCGGAGCACAATTCTTCGAGTCCCGTCACGATCCCGAAGTTGAAGCGAAGCGACTTCAACGCAAGATCGAGGCCCTCGGCTTCGAAGTCAACCTCACGCACACGGCTGCCTAGTTCTTCCTCACCAGAACTCAACTTCGAGACTCAACCTCACTAAGCATTTGCACGCCCAAAGGCGGCTTTGTTGGAGGGCATTTCATTCCAGAGGACTAACTCTCGAATTTTTCCGTCGCGATTCAGGTGTGAGCGTATCTCGAGTCAGCATCAGGGAGGGAACCCTTAGGTGAGGCAACTCTCTCAGGAAATGCGCTCTCTCTGAAATTTGTTAGATTCAACACAAACATGTGGCATGTGCTACATTCACCTCTTAACGCTGACAATATTATGGCCCACGCGTATGGAGGGACTATGACACGACAGGTCAAATCCAGTTCGATTCGAACGGATGCTGTTCGAAAGCGCAGCGTGATTGGTGCTTTGATGCGCAGCAGGCCCGGCCTCGTAGCTGGGATCACTGTCTTAGCGGTGGTCGCCTTCGGCTCGACCCAAGGCACGTTTTCGGCCGCAGCTGCCGGTACGCCACAGCGAGGTGGCACTCTCAAGATATTGGGTCAGAGTGACATATTCAATCTCGACACCGTCAGCGCTTACTACACCGTTAGCAACATGCTCAATCGCGCGTACACCCGGCAATTGTTTAGTTACCAGACAACCGGAGCCTTCTCGAATCAGCTCACTGTCGTGCCTGACGTCGCGACAGTGATGCCGACCACGGCGAACGGCGGCATTAGTGATGGAGGTTTGACGATCACCGTGCACTTAAAGTCTGACGTGATGTGGAATACGAAGCCAGTGCGGGCGGTGGTCGCGGGCGACTTCGTTCGTGAGTTCAAGATGCTGTGTAATCCAGTCTCTCCGGTCGGTGCGCCCGGCTACTTCACCGCCACCATCGTTGGTATGGCGAGTTACTGCAATGCCTTCGCCAAAGCGAAGGCGACGGTGGCGGGCATATCGGCTTTCGTCAGCGGGCACCCGCTGGCCGGCGTAACCGCGCCTAATAACACAACCGTGGTATTCCATCTCCTCTCTCCGAGTGCTGACTTCCTTAATATTCTTACCTTGGGGTTCTGTTCGGCGTATCCCGTCGAGTACATGTCCTACCTACCTGACGGCGCCCAGTTCCGGGCGAACACCCTCTCGGACGGGCCGTATCAAATTACGAACTACACGGCGAACAAGTCGTTAACCTTGACCCGAAACCCAGCGTGGAGTCAAGCAAGCGACTCCCTGCGCCATGCGTACGTGACTCAGATTGACGTGACGGAGGGCCTAACCGCGACGAGCGTGCAACAGCAGCTTGAAGTGGGAACGGGTAATATGGAATGGGACGTCAATGTTCCGCCTCAAGATATTCCGGCCCTGTTGTCGTCGAAGGACCCGCGCCTCATCATTGGACCGTCTGGCAAGAACTACGTCGATCTTGGAACCTATCTGGCACTGAACCAGTACGCCGGTCTCATGAAAAATAAGTTGGTGCGCGAGGCAGTTGCCTACGCAGTGAACAAAAATGCGATCGTACAGGTTCTGGGTGGCCCGTCAGTGGCGGCGACGACCTCGCAGGTTGTTTTGCCGGGCAATGTTGGCTATGTACCCGGCTTTAATCCGTTTCCGGATAACAAAGGCACCGGTAACCCAACGAAGGCGAAGGCCCTGCTGAAGGCTGCGGGGTACCCGAATGGCGTCGCGGTGAAGCTCCTGTACTCAACGACCGAATCGGGACCGCTCGTTGGTCAAGCCCTCCAAGCCAANNTCAAGGTCACCCTGATACCAGCCACGCAGTCGCAGTTCTACGGAACGTACCTCGAAGCGCCGGCCAGTTCCAAGGCTGACAAGTGGGATATTGCTCCGCCGGGATGGATACCCGACTGGTTTGGTAACAACGGTCGCTCAACGATCGTTCCTCTGTTGACCGCGCCGGGCCTGGGGTCAAACGACTTCGGCGGCTACACGTCGGCGCCAATGAATGCAGACGTCCACCAGGCGTTGACGGCGACGACAGCAGCGGCTGCGGCGAGTGAGTG
>PLXU01000164.1 GCA_003151555.1 Acidimicrobiaceae bacterium
ACGGCAACACCTCGAGCGCCTCGATTCCCCTGGCCTTCGACGACGCGCGTAAGAACGGTCGCATCAAGGCCGGCGAGTACGCCCTCATGACCGGCTTCGGCGCGGGCATGACCTGGGCCTCGTCCGTCGTGCGGTGGTCGAGATGAAGGGCCCAACGCTCATCATCCTGGCCGCCGGCCGGGCCCGGCGTTACGGCGGAGTGAAGCAGCTGGCACCCATTGGCATGCACGGCGAGGGGGTCATCGACCTCATTGCCTCCGACGCTTTCGCGGCCGGCTTCGACGACGTCGTGATCGTCATCAATCCCGACACCGGTCCCGAGATCATTGATCACGTGGCGAGGTTCTGGCCCCGCGAACACCAAGTCTCGTTCGCGATCCAGCAGCACCTGCGCGGGACCGTCGACGCCGTGCTGTGCGCCATGCCCTATCTCAGCGACAAGATTCCCTTCGGCGTCTCCAACGCCGACGACCTCTACGGCCGCGACGCCATGATGCAACTGGGTTCGCACTTGGGCTCGAGCGCCAACAACTGCCTCATCGGTTTCCAGCTCGACCGGGCCCTGGTGGGCGACCTGCCCGTGTCGCGCGGCACCTGCAACGTGGTCAACGGCCACCTCACCGAAATCGTGGAGCGGCGCAACGTGCAGGCCACGCTCAACGGCTTTATCGCCGAGGACGGCTTGGAGCCGGCGAGGCTCAATGCCGAGTCGACCGTCTCGATGAACCTCTGGGGATTCCAGGCGGGCATCTGGCCCCTGATGAAGCGTGCCGTCGCCCTGCACGACTTCGCCGAGAGCCCCGAGGTCCTGCTGCCGGTGTTTGTCGGCGATATCTTGGGCCACACCCCCATGCGCTTTGACGTGCTGCGCACGAGCTCGCGTTGCATCGGCGTGACCCACGCCGAGGACCTGCCGTTGGCCCAGATCCTGGTGGCCAAGGACATCCAGGCCGGTCTTCGCCCGGAGTTCGCCTTCTCCTAATTCAGTGCCAGTCGCGCGAGGACGTGACCGCGCCCAGGCGCAGCGGCTCCACCGATTCAGCCGTCAGCGTGACGGAGCCCTGGCCGCGCTGCAGGGAACCTCGAATTATGAGCGCCGGCTCTCGGCGCGCCACTTCCTTCCAACGCAGCCAGGCCCCCTTGGAGAAGATCACGTTCACGTGACCGGTCTCGTCTTCGAGGTTGACGAAGACCGCGCCCTTGGCCGTTTCGGGCTGCTGGCGATGCGTCACCACCCCCGCGACCGCGACCCGCGCGCTCTCGACGCTGGCCAGGGCGTCGGCCCGGGTGACGCCGCGAGCGTTGAGTTCATTGCGCACCAGGGCCATGGCGGTGGCGTCGGGCGTGAGACCCATCGCCCATAGATCATCGGCGACCCGTTCGATCTCGCTCACCTCGGGCAGCTGGGGGGCGCGCTGTCCAGTCACCACCCCGGCCAGTCGGTCGCTGGTGCCCTGGGCCGCAGCCCCGGCCGACCACACCAGGGCCCGACGGCTGGCGCCGAAGCAGTCGAGGGCCCCCGCGACGGCGAGCGCCTCTAAGTGCTGTTGCTGACAACCGGCCCGGCGCACCAGGTCTTCGGAGTCGGCCCACGGCGCGCCCTCGACGATGCGCTGGGCCAACTCACTACTGACGGAGCGCACTGAGTCCAGACCCAAGCGGACCTCGGGCGCGTCGCGCTCGCCCTCCAGACGAGCGCCCACTGCGGAGAGCCCCACGTGGGGGCGCAGCACCCGTACCCCGTGGCGCTGGGCGTCGGCGACCAGGCTCTGGGGCGACCAGAAGCCGAGGGGCTGGGCGTTGAGCAGCGAGACCAGGAAAGCCGCGGGGTAGTGCAGCTTGATCCACGCCGAGCAGTAGACCAGGTGGGCGAAAGAGACCGAGTGCGACTCGGGAAAGCCAAAATTGGCGAAGGCCGCCAGCGCGTCGAAGAGCTGATCGGCCGGGGCCCCGGTGATGCCGTTACGCGCCATGCCGTCGTAGAAGCGGTCGCGCAGCTTGAGCATGCGCAGGTCCGAACGCTTGGCCGACATGGCCTGGCGTAGTTCGTCGGCCTGCGCGGCGCTGAAACCCGCCACGGCCACCGCCATCTCCATCAACTGCTCCTGAAAGAGCGGCACCCCGAGGGTGCGCGCGAGGATCGGCTCTAGGCGCGGGTGCAGGTAGGTGACGGGCTCGTCGCCGCGCCGGCGACGGATATAGGGGTTGACGGCGTTGCCCTGAATGGGCCCGGGGCGGATGATCGCCACCTCAATGACCAGGTCGTAGAAGCAGCGGGGCTGGATGCGCGGCAGCGTCGCCATCTGCGCGCGCGACTCGACCTGGAAGACGCCCACGGTGTCGGCTTCGCAGAGCAAGTCGTACACGGCGTCTTCCTGGGCCAGCGACCCCAGGTCGATGGCCGTGGCGTGAAAATCCTTGACCTCATTGACGGCGCGGTGCAGGGCGTCGAGCATGCCCAGGCCCAGGAGGTCGAACTTCACCAGGCCAATCGCCGCGCAGTCGTCCTTGTCCCACTGCAGCACGGTGCGCCCGGGCATGCGCCCCCACTCGATGGGACAGACCTCCAGCACCGGGCGGTCGCAGATCACCATGCCCGCCGAGTGGATGCCCAGGTGACGGGGCCGGTTGAGCAGGCCGGTGGCCATGTCGGCGATCATTTGGGGCGTCTCGGGCGCCATCGGCGTCGCGGCGTGACGATCGACCCCGTCGCGCAGCGTGTCCGCCTCCGCCTCGCTCAGTCCGAAGGCCCGCGCGACGTCACGGATCGCGGACCGGGGCCGGTAGGTGATGACGGCCGCCACCTGGGCGGCGTGACGGCGCCCGTAACGCTCGTAGACGTACTGGATCACCTCTTCACGCCGCCCGGACTCGATGTCGACGTCGATATCGGGCGGCCCGTCACGCGCCGGGGAGAGAAAGCGCTCGAAGAAGAGGTTGAGCGCCACGGCGTCGGCGTTGGTGATGCCCAGCGAGAAGCAGACCGCCGAGTTGGCGGCCGAACCGCGGCCCTGGCAGTAGATGTCGTTGCGCCGGCAGAACTCGGTGATGTCCCAGACCGTCAAGAAGTAGCCGGCGAAACCCAGGGTGCCGATGACGCCCAGCTCGTGGTCGATCTGGCGCCAGGCGCCGGGAACCCGTTCGCGCTCGCGCGGCCCGTAGCGTTCACTCGCGCCCTTCGCCACCAGTTCTTCTAGGTACGCCTGTTCGTCCATGCCCGGCGGCGTCGAAAAGGCCGGCAGGTTGGGCGCCACCAGACGCAGGTCGAAGGCCAGTTCGCCGGCCAGTTCGCCGGCGCGGTCCACCACGCCCGGCCAGCGCGCAAAACGGCGCCGCTGCTCGGCGTCACTGCGCAGGTGCGCCAGCGGCGAGGAGTTCAGCCAGCCCTGCATCTCCTCGAGGCTCTGGCGCGAGCGTATGGCGGCCAGGACGTTGGCGCGCGCGAAGGCGTCGGGCGTGGCGTAGTGCACGTTGCCCGTCGCCACCGGGGCCACGTCGTAGCCAACGGCCAGTTGGGACAGCACGTCATTGCGCGCCACGTCGTCGGGCGTGCCGTGGTCCCACAGTTCCACCGCGAGGTTCTCGCGTGCGAAGGCCTCAATCAGTCGCGCCAGGGCCCGCGCGGCCGCCCTCGGACCCTCGTCCACCAGGGCCCTCGTCAGGGGGCCCTTGCGACATCCCGTCAGCACCAGCCACTCCTTGGCGTGAGCCACCACCTCCTCGAGGCTCAGTCGCGGGGCGCCTTTTTCGCCCCGGGCCAGGTGGGCCTCGCCCAGCATGGTGGCTAGGTGGCGATAGCCCTCGGGCGAACGCGCGAGCACCACCAGGTGCTCGCCCGACGGGTCGCGGACCCCGACGCGATCGTCCTTCGCGTCGAGGGTTATCTCGGCGCCAAAGATTGTGGCCAGGCCCACCGACCTCGCCGCCTCGGCAAAACGGACCACCCCGTAGAGACCGTGGTGATCGGTGAGGGCGAGCCCGGAGAGATGGAGCCGGGTCGCTTCGACCACCAACTCCTCGGGGTCGCTGGCCCCATCAAGGAAGCTAAAACCGGAGTGGGCGTGCAGTTCGGCGTAGATGGGCATCAGTCGTAGATCCCCACCAGCCACCACCGACTCGATTCGGCGACCAACAGCACCGCCTCGCCGGTGGCGAGCACCAGTTGCAGGTGCGCGCGACGCCGACCGGGCCCCCACCAGCGTTCCACCGACGGCCACGGCCCGGCGTGCCACACCACGTCGCGCCGGACCTGGTTCTTGAACACCAGCGTGCGCGGCGCGGTGCGAAAGAGTCCGCGCGAACCCATGCGCACGGACTCGTCGTCGGCGTCGCGCAGTTGCACGCTCACCCGCTCGTGCAGCGTCGTGACCGGCGAGGGGGCCCGCAGCTGGCCCGGCCACGGTGCGTCGTCGCGGGCCTCGCGTACCGGCGAGCCCCAGGGCACCAGCGTGGCGCGGTCCTCGGGAACCCGACCCCCGCGCAGCGACGCCACCACGATGGCCTCGGCGCCCAGGCGACCGACCACGCGATGCGCGGCCGCGTGGGCGCGCACGTCGCCACTGCGCTGGCCGAAAAAACCCAGCTGCTCGTCGTGCGGTTGGCTCTCGCCGCGAAGCAGACCGAGGCGCCGGGCCAGTTTCTGGTCGCGCTGGGTCGCGAGTTCGCTCAACTCGCCGCGAGCCACGCGGTGCAACACCAGGGCGTGCTTATTGAAACGCTCCGCCACGCGCGCGCTCGACAAATCGGCGAAGGAGCCCACCGTGTGCAGGCCGAGGCGCCGGCAGGTCGTCACGAGGTCCTCTCGCCCCAGGGCCCCGAGCGGCTGGGCCCGGCGAAAAGAGACCGTCGCCCCGGGGGGCACCACCAGACACTGGCGCGCGGCGATCTCGGCGCAGAAGAGGCCATCGGCGATGCCGAGCGACACCTCGTGACCTACGACGTCGTGCACCGTCGCGGTGACGGTCTCGAGCACGGCCGTTTCGCCGCCGTAGAACCGGCTGGGGCCGCGGATGGGCAGGACGTACAGACCCAGGCGCACCGGTTCTGCGAAGGGACAGAGCACGCTGAGCGCGTCGAGCAGACAGAGATAGTCACGCAGCGTCGAACCGTCGGGCGCCTCTTCGCACAGTGCCCCTATATAAATAGCCAGGAGGCGCTCCACTACCCCGGCCCCGCCCGTCCTTTTCGGTTCGGCAACACCACCAGGTGTTCTGCGCCGCGCGCCGCTTCGCCGCGCCCACCCACGTGCACCGTCAGGTAGCGCGCGTCAAGGCGGGAAGAGGTGGCCCACTGCGCCTGGGTAATGGTGAACGACAGGTCGGCTGGCAGCGGCCACGGGGCGCCCGGTTCAACCAGACCGATCAGGACGGTGCCGCGCTCGCGGACCCGGTCCATCAGCCGGCGCGCAGCCACGCGGCCCGCGCGCGTGGGCGGGCGAACCACGAGCAGGTCCACCCCGTCGAGCAGGTCGGCCGCGCACTCGGCCCACGCGGCGCCGGGACGGGGCACGAAGAGAACCTGGCGCAGGTCAATGCCCAACTCGGCAATCGCCACCACGCCGGGATCGTCAACCCCCACCACGCCGGCCCAGTGTCCCTTGTCGCTCGCCCCGCTGAGCAGGCTGAGGGCCAAACTGAGCCCGCCCGATCCCGGGGGGGCCATCACAACCACCGTGGAACCCCGGCGCAGTCCACCCCCCGGCACCATTGCATTCCAGGGCTCGTCCAGGGGCAGCATCCGGCTCTTCGCGAGCGCGACGGGGCGCAGCGTCGCCACCAGATCAGTGGGCAGCGTAGGGCGTTCAGACGAAAAAGCGAACATACGTTCGTAAGAGTAGCCTGTGACGTGTAACTTGACAAACCCACTTCCCTGTGGGATAATTGATACATGACAAACCTCACGATTCGCACCTTGGCCATGAGAATCACTAACGAAGGGGACGCTTACGCCTACCTAGAAAGCCTGCGTTGGCCAGAAAAGCCGGTCTGCCCTCATTGTGGGGTGATGAACGACCACTACTTCCTCACGCCTGCCAATGGCACGGACAGGGTGACTCGCACCGGCTCGATCTCGGAGCGTCGTGTATGGAAGTGCAAGGACTGCCGCAAGCAGTTCAGCGTCTTGACTGGCACAATCTTTCACGGCTCCAAGGTGCCTCTGCAAACCTGGCTGTTCGTGTTCTTTGAAATGTGCTCCAACAAGAACGGAATTGCCGCTAGGGAGATTGCTCGAAAGTACGGGGTAGCCCCTAAAACCGCCTGGTTTATGACTCAACGCATTCGTGAGGCAATGGCGAACGATGGTTTGGGCAAGTTGTCAGGCAACATCGTGATGGACGAAACCTACTTAGGTGGAAAGCCGGAGAACTGGCACGCAAATGACCCGCGTAGGGCTAAAAAGGGCCACTCGACGAACAAGATGGCCGCTATTGCTTTGATTTCCGGCGACACTGGCGAGATTCGCACCAAGGTGGTAACCAACGTGACCGGAACCGTCGTGCAAGACATGCTGCGAATGAACGTCACAATGAGCGACTCGACCCTGCACACTGACTCGGCACCGCTGTACCGCACCGTGAGTAAAGAAATGGCGGCGCACCATGTCGTCAATCACCATGCAGGTCAGTACGTGACGGAGTTTTCAGACGGCACTAACAAAGTCGAGAATTTCTTTTCACAGTTAAAGCGATCAATCGACGGTACGCACCACTGTGTGAGCAAGATTCACTTGGAGCGGTATCTGTCGGAATTTGCATTTCGGCACTCGACGCACGATTTGACCGACACAGAGCGCATGACGCTGCTCATGAGTCAAACCCCTGGACGCAGGTTGTCATACAGACCGCTGACATTGGGATAGTAGAAGTTTCCCTAACGAGACCCCTGTTGATCAGGGAGTTGTGCATGCGTTGTGATGTAGTAGTGCGTGCGTTGTGTGCTAGTTGTTGCTTATTAGGAGAACTCCTGGTACTTTGTATTACATCCCCCCAATTGCTTCGGTGATTGGGTGCGAGGCTCATCCTTCGGGGTGGGCCTCTGCTTTTTTACCACGATGGTGGCTTATGAAACGTGCCAGTTGCGTCGTGAAGGGTAGCGGGAAATTGTGAGGACTTAATTGCGCCATCCCGAATTTGTTTAAAGAAACTCGCATCCGCGCTTAATCGTTGGCTCTTCTTACGTGATGGGTGAGGGTTCAACACTCCCACGGTCATGCCCAATTCGTATCGGGCAATCTTGACAGGCTCCGCCAAGTCAGAATCGTTTGAAATAATGACAGCGGTGTCGCAGCGACTTTTGAATCCGTCGTGGAGCAGCTGGGACGCAAGATTCACGTCTGATCCCTTCTCTTCCGTTTTAAATACCAAAACCTTCCTTGAGCCTTGTGCAGGGGGATTTACCAGCGGCATCCAAGTTTGGTGCGTTGTAAATTGACCAAAATGAATCTCAAGGTGGGGAATCGTCCTAAGAGCACGAAGATACATTTGCTGCCGCACAGGGGCGTTTTGATCGACAACCCCTGTCACCCTGGCGGTAAAATACCTGATCAGCTGGATATCATGCTTCGGCAGGAGCTTCTGACACAGGGCGTCCAGGTCCAACCAGCGGCACCCAGGCTTCTTAAGGCTCCCGTAATAGAGGTTGAACCCATCGACATAAACGGCTGTGGACATTTGGGACAATTCTACTTGCGATTGCTAACAAACGCCCTATTCGGCACACTTTTAGGTCAGTAGAATTGTCCCATGCCACGTGACGCCTTTGAAGGCTACGACGAACCAGTCAAAATATATATGGAACCTGAAGAGGCGCTGAAACTACTTCTGAGCGTTGACAAAGATGAGAGATCCGACGAGGACACGGAATAGTCACTACGGCTGTCGTGGATGAACAAGCGATTCCATCTCATCCATGTCCCTGCAAATCTTGTCAATAACTCTATTCAAACGATTTTTCTGACCGCCAAACACAAAGCACAAAATTGATCCGAATAGGAACATGGCTCCGAGGCCGACGTAGAATCCGATTTCCCATGCGGCTGGTGACGAAGGACCATTAAGAATCGGTATTAAGCCCAGGAAAAAAGCAACGCTCAAACTCAAAAACGTGTTTCCCCAAGTCGAAGCGTCCTTAAATCGAGTGGGGATGGCTTCCTTAATGTCTTCGACCGCAATGCGTAGTCGTCGCCAATCACGAGTAAGCACGTGCATCACCTCGTGAGCCTCGGAACCCATCTTGAGAATGGGAACTTCTAGTGTTTCTAGAACGAGTGCTTGGGCCGTTTGCTCCTGATTGCTCATCCTGGTTGCTCGTTAGGTTCAGGCGCCACTTCGGGAGACTCTGGCGGTAGATCGAGTTCGAGCACCCCCGCCAACACGGCGTTAAACGCCATCGAGTACGCGCAGTTGGAACAGACGACCAAAAAGAGGGGGAATACGGGACCTCCCCCCAAGAGGATTGCTCCACCTTGAGCGCCCGAATACATCCGCATTTCGGCGGACTCGGTAACGGTCCATCTGTTTGTTTCGCAGATCGGACATTTTTTGTCCTTCGCGGTCCACTTCTCGCTGAGCCATTTTGCTCCCCTGTCTCGTTGGACCTGGGCAGGTGGGGCCGCTGGAATGAACCCTGGTGGGGGCGTAGCCCCGGCGGGCGCCGCCTGGTTTTGAAATTTCTTGGGTTCCTCGGCGATTGGTTTGTCAGCCATTCGCTGAGCCTATATCTAAAAGAATGACGTGGGTTTGTCACGTTACACGTCACCGAGTAGCCACTCTCGGTGATGGGCGCCAACGGCTTAAAGTCGAAGTAGGAAAGGAGCCCTATGTGCGGTCGCATTGCCCTCTTTACTCCCCCAGCTCGCCTCGCGAGGTTTCTCGACGCGGCCCTGGCGGCGGGCATCGAGCCCGAGGGCCATCCCAGTTGGAACGTCGGGCCCATGCGCCGGCTCTTCGCCGTGAGCGAGGACGACGACGCGCGCACACTCGATCGTTACCGCTGGGGCCTCGTGCCCAGCTGGGCGAAGGACCCCTCGATCGCCAATCGACTCTTTAACGCCCGCGCCGAGACGGTGGCCAAAAAGCCCTCCTTTCGCAGCGCGTTCGCCAAGCGGACCTGCGTCATTCCCGTCGACGGATTCTACGAGTGGGATCACCGCGACGGTCGCCAGAAGCAGCCCCACTACTTCACCCGCGTCGACGGCCAGCCACTGCTCTTCGCCGGACTCTACGAACGCTGGCACGACCCCCAAGAGCCCAAAGATGCGCCGGCCCTGCAGACGTGCACCGTCATAACGACCGAGCCGAACGACGACATGGAGGGCCTGCACAATCGCATGCCGGTCATACTCAGCCCCAGCGATATAGAAACGTGGCTCAATGTGTCCGAGGTTGACCCCGACGAGCGGGCCCAACTGCTGCGTCCGGCCCCCAAGGGCACACTTTCGCACTACGGCGTTGATAAAGCGGTGGGCTCAGTGAAGAATGACGGCCCAGAACTGATCAATCCCGCGGAGCCGGAGGGCCTGTTTTAGCTTTTAGAAAGCCGAAAACCCCGAGTGACCAGTGAGTCGAAACTCTCCAGCCCCCCGGGGTCTCCGAAGGCGCATCTCCCGTTGACCCGTGTCGGACAGGTCACCGTTAGACGGCTGGCACTTCACGTCATTCGTCGATGGCGAACCGCGGACCGAACTCCGCTGCCCGTTTGGGGGTTCCGTTCCTCTTGCGAGGTCCCTCTCCCCCTCGTTAATTTCCCCTTGCGGTTCCACCAACGTTCGACAGGTGTTACGTGAACTACGAGTGATACTTTGCCAGAGTTCGTGTGGCGGCGATGGGCAAAACTAGGAAATCCGAAACTTTTGCCCAGGGCGTCTCACTTTATCCACCGATTTGTCACCAATCGAGAAATTATCAACCGGTAAGGCGCAACTTTTGCACAGCGTCACTCATTCGAAAGCGTCACTGCGTCTCTTCGGCCACGACAATTTCCACGCAGGCCAGCACATCGGCCATCGCTCTTTCCTCGCCAAAAAGTTCTACGAGACTCACGACCCTCGCGTTGGGAAATCGAGATTGAAACGAGAGAGCGGCTTCGCGCTCCACCGATCCGCACACCACGAGCAATGCGGCACTGTCTCCCACCATTGACGCGATGGCGCTGGTGACCTTGCCTTCCAGGCTCCCCGCATCGAGCCGTCCCTCCCCGGTAACGACCAGGGCGGATCGGCGCACGCGTTCGAGGAGGTTGACCGAACTGGCCACCACTTCGAAACCGCTCGTGAGCACGGCGCCGAGAGCCGCCAGCGCGGCCGGAATGCCACCTGACGCTCCCGTTCGTGCCAGGAGCTCAACGTCCACCCTCTGTTCTTTGAGGTACAACGCGCGAACATCCTTGAGACGCTGCTCGAGCAAGGCCATATCCTCTGCATGCACTCCCTTCTGCTCGGCGTACCGCAATAAACCAGAAAAACGGGCCGTCACATCGGTCGCCACGCTCACGGGTACCGCGAGGCCACCGGCGGCGCGCAGTACCTGGTAGCACCCGAGGCCGCCGTCCGAGGTGGCTGAGCCGCCAGCGCCAATAAGGATGCTCGTCGCGCCGAGGTCAACGGCACTCACAATGAGATGGCCAACGCCCGCGCTGGATGCGTCGAGGGCGTCGCGGCGCGAAGGAGATACCAGGTGGTCGCGGCCGACCACCTCGGCGATCTCGAGTACTGCGCGACGGCCAGTCAATGAGTCGTCGAGGGTGATCCTGGCTTCGACCAGGGTTCCGAGTGGGCCCGGTACTTCAACCGTGACTTCCTCGCCCGCGAAGGCCTCGCGGAATCCCTCTCCCCCGTCGGACATTGGCTGAAGATCCGTTACATACTTGTTAGATTCAAGCGCGCGAGCGACCGCATTGACGAGATCACGGGCCGACGCGGTGCCGCGGAATTTGTCCATCGCGACGAGCGCAGTAGCGGAACGTTCGAGGCCACTGGGCCGCCCGAAAATCGTGGTCACCAACTCCTCCAAGGACGTCGTGACGTGAAGATTAGTGGATTAGTCAGGGAGTTCCTGCCTAGAAGACGCGGCCCATTCCGTACTAAGTTGCGCACGTGAGATTGAGAGGAGCTCGGACGAGAGCCATTGCCTGGTTGGCCGTCTTGTCCCTTATTTTCGTCTCCGTGCTCACGGTGGCGCCGTTGGCGGCCTCGGCCGCAACGATCAACCAAACCTCGCCGACTACGGCCAACACCACCCCGAGCGGATCCCTCTCGTTCGCCGACCAGCTCGAACCCACCACCGACCCAGTGAGCGGCTTCTCCGTTAACTACGTCACCGGCGTCGCCAACTCCAATCTGGTCGTTTCATCGTCGGGGGCAGTGAGCACCGTGGGCGCAGCCTTATCGGTGGGAAATTACACGGTCTCGGGCACCGACGATGACGGTTCGCTCGATTCGGGCGCGTGGACCTACACCCTCACGGTCACTGACGCGACAATTAACCAAACGACCCCGCTCACGGGCAACACCTCGGTCAGCGCCTCCACCGCATTTACCGACCAACTCGCCCCCACGACCACGTTCGCTGGCAACGCCGTCACCTACGCCACCAGCGTCACGAACACCAATCTGCAGGTCTCGTCGTCGGGGGCAGTCTCAACCGTCGGGGGCCCCTTGGCGGCGGGTCCGTACACCGTCTCGGGCACCGACTCGGACAGCTTTGGCGATACGGGCACGTGGAGTTACACGCTCACCGTTACCAGCCCCGTGGTCGCCCCGCCACCCCCGCCGGGGGCGCTCAAACAGTCTTCACCCACGTCGGGCGTGACGACCACCGCGAACTCGGCCAACTACACCAACACCCTCGCGGTCACCGGCGCGACGGGGGTCGTAAGCTTCGCCACCAACAAGCCCAGTCCGGCATTGAGCGTCAGCGCGCAGGGCGCCATCACGACGTCGGGCGCTGTGGCGGCTGGTAGCTACAGTCTCTCGGGCACCGACTTCGACCCCGACGCGGACGTCGGCACCTGGACCTTCACCCTCACGGTCAATCCTTCAATAACCGTGACCTTCGTGGCCAATGGCGGTGCCGGTTCGATGTCGACGCAAACCGAGAGCGTTCCGACGGCGCTGACTCCCAATGTATTTACCCGCACCAAGCACGTCTTCGCTCACTGGAATACAGCCGCCAACGGATCGGGCACGAGTTATGCCAACGGGTCCTCGTACCCCTTTGCCACGTCCACCATCTTGTACGCGCAGTGGACCGCGTCAACACAACTAGTGGTGAAGCACACCGTTACGTTCGATGCCAATGGTGGCAAGGGCTCGATGTCGCCGCAAAAGAATGACGTCCTAGCCTCCCTTGATCCCAACAAATTCACGAGAGCCAAGTTCACGTTCAACGGATGGAACACCGTCGCCAACGGTTCTGGAAAGGGCTACGCCAACAAGGGCGCCTATCTATTTGCGAAGGCGGTCACGCTCTACGCCCAGTGGACCGCTAAGAAGGTCGCGACGCACGTCGTGACGTTCAAGGCCAACGGGGGCAAGGGCTCGATGACGCCCGAGCCCAACACGGGCAACGCCCCGCTGTCGGCCAACAAATTCACGCGGCCCGGCTTCTCCTTCGCCGGCTGGAACACCACCGTCGATGGAGCGGGTACCCGCTACGTCAACCGCGCCACCTACCGATTCAGCAAATCGGTCACGCTCTACGCCCAGTGGCACGTCGTCGTAGTTCCGATCATTCCGGCGGTCCGCGCCGTCGTGACGCTGAGACCCTTCGCGGTGAAGTCGGCTGCGCTGTCAGCGACGCTCGAAGCACAGATTACGGCCCTCGCCAACGAAATAAGGACGAATCACGATAAAAAGATCGCCCTGGTCGGCTTCAGCAGCGACCTCACCACCGCCAATGTGCTCAACGAAGCGACGTGGGGGGCGGCCCTGCTACTAAGTCGACAGCGCGCACAAGCGGTCGAGACGTACCTTGAACTCAAACTCGCGTCTTTGGACGTAACGGGATACTCGGTAAGCGTGTCGCAAAGCGGAAAGGCGATCTCCAACGCCGAAAACACGAATGCCGCCAGCCGCGCGAAGGCCAACAAAGTGGTAGCCAACCTCACGTAGGCGAGGTCACGAAGCTCACTGCGACTCCATGAAAGAATAGGAATTAGCCGCCGGGGCCCGCCGGAAATGGAGACCGCGCTCGAGGCCAATACGTTCATCGAAAGCCTTGGTCACCAACTTATCCACAGATGACGTGGCGTGAAGATTAGTGAAATATTTTGCTTATTCGCGCCCAGGAAGTGCGACCGATTTAGTACTAGGTTGCGCACGTGAGATTGAAACGAGTATGGACAAGAGCCATCGCTTGGCTCACCATCGTGTCCCTCATTTTTGTCACCGTGTTAACGGTGGCACCGTTGGCGGCCTCGGCCGCGCCCATCGTCCAGATTGCTCCAACAGCCAGTACCGTTACAACGAGCGACTCGAGCACGTTCTCCGACCTTCTCTTACCGACTACCGACATCAATGACTCAAACAACACCATTAACTATTCCATGAGCACGGTTGGCAGTCCCTTGAGCGTCTCGACAGACGGCGCGATCACCAATACTGGTGGCACCCTGGCGGCGCGTTCGTACACCGTCTCGGGCACCGATAGTGAAGTAGGTGGCGACTCGGGCACGTGGGCGTACACCCTCACCGTTAGTGGCGTTGCCATCACTCAAACGACCCCGCTCACGGGCAACACCTCGGTCAGCGCCTCCACCGCATTTACCGACCAGCTTGAGCCGACGTTAGAAAATGGCGTTGCCGTCACCTACTCCACGAGCACGGTTGGCAGTCCCTTGAGCGTCTCGGCATTTGGCGCGATCACCAATACTGGTGGCACCCTGGCGGCGGGTTCGTACACCGTCTCGGGCACCGACTCGGACAGCTTTGGCGATACGGGCACATGGAGTTACAAGTTGACCGTGACCGGGGGGGTCATCACTCAGACGGTGCCGCTCTCCGCCAGCACCACGTCGAGCGGCTCGAGTGCCTTTAGGGCCCAGTTGGAACCAATCGCCAACGGCAACCGCTTCACGACGACCGCCCCGAACGCGAACCTGCGCGTCTCGTCCTCGGGCGCGGTCACCACCTCCGGTGGGCCCCTGAAAGCTAACCCCTATACCGTTTCGGGAAGCGATACGGACAACTCGGGCAACCACGGCACGTGGAGTTTCACCCTCACCGTGACCGGCGGGGGCATCACTCAGACAGCGCCGCTCACCGCCAGCACCACGACGAGCGGCTCGAGCGCCTTTACGGCCCAGCTTGAACCCACCGCCAACGGCAACCGCTTCACGACGACCGCCCCGAACGCGAACCTGCACGTCTCGTCCTCGGGCGCGGTCACC
>PLXU01000042.1 GCA_003151555.1 Acidimicrobiaceae bacterium
GACCGTCGACGCCACGATGGCGTGCTCGGTGCCCTTGAACCGGATCACTGGCCTGCGCGTCATTAATAGTTCCGGCACGGTGGTGCTCACCAGCTACCACGACACGCTGAGTACCGGCTAAGAACAGTGGACCGCACCAGTGCGCATCGAAGGCGAAACGGCCCCTTCGTGCGAACCCTGCGGTGGCTCGGCGAGAGAACCGTGTACGGTCACGAGATTTCCCAGATCCTAGAAATGAACCGAAAGGTCGTTGAGCCGGGCCTACGCCCGTCCGTTGTTCCTTCGCAGTCGACGTACCGGCCCAGCGACCACGCGCGAACCGACCATGAAGAGACCGAGGAAGCCCAGCGCCACGAGGACAAAGGCGAACGCCGTGCCTTGCCCGGCCAGCACTCGCAGAACCATGCCCACGAACACGGTCACCACGCAGATAGCGAGTCCGTCCAGCGCAAGGACGCCTGAACGGTGCCGGGCAAGAATGAGCACCCAGGCCACGCCCAGACCGACGGCAAAGGGCCACGCCGTGGATAACAGGCCGCGCGCATTGACACCGTGATCGTGCACCGATCGACCGATGGCCACGAAGACCAGCACGGTGACACAATCAACCACGGCAAAGGTTCGACGCACGAAACCTGAACCTAGCAGCAGACGCCACCATTCTTGGCTCCCAAGTGACGGCCGAGCATTGCCGTTGGCGTCAACCGGCTCAGTAAAATGAAATCATGACGCCGCGCAAGGAGAAGAAGTCGTCGTCGTCGGCGCAGTCGAATCCCTCGCCCAAGGCGTCCGACGACGATCTCCTTGTCGCGTCAACTAACCCACCGGGTGCGGTCCTCTCCCCGGAACGATTCGCCGCATTGGAAAAAGTCGGCCAGCACTCGTCGGATTTGATGATCGTCATCGACGCCGAAGGAATCGTGGTGTACGCCAATCCGGTCGCACTCAAGACCTTTGGCAAGACTTTTAAAGACGGCATCGGCACCAACGCGTTTGATTACCTGCACCCCGACGACCTCGAGCGCGTGGCCGTGCGGTTCATTGACCTGCTGCGCACGCCGGGGGCCTCGATCATCGACACCGTCAAGTCGGTCACCGAGAGCGGCGAGGTTCGTGAAATCGAGATCGTGTCGACCAACTGGCTCGACAACGAAGCGGTTCAGGGCATCATCATCAACGGACGCGACGTCACGGAGCATCGCCAGTACGTGGCCCAACTCATGGCCCACGAGCAGCGTTTCCGACTGGCCTTCGAAGACAACATGGCGCCCATGATCTGCACTGACCTAGACGACAACATCATCACGGCCAACGACGCCTTCTGCCAAATGGTTGGTTATTCCAAGGAGGAACTGCTCGGCCACGACTCGAAGATCTTCACCTTCCCCGAGGACGTGGGCATCACCGAGGAGTCGCACCGACGTGCCACCACCGGTGACGGCGGTCCGGCGCGCTACACCAAGCGCTACATGCGCAAGGACGGCCGAGTCATCTACGTCGAGGTCTCGAGGTCCCCGGCGCGCGACGCCGATGGCAAGACCCTCTACTTCATCATCTCCGAACGCGACATCACGGAAGAACGCGCCCTGACCGCTCGCCTATCGCATCAGGCGCTGCACGACCCCCTCACTGGCCTGGCCAACCGGGCGCTGTTCTTGGACCGGCTCTCCCAGGCGCACGCCCGGGTCATTCGCCAGGGCGGCATGGGCGCGGTGCTGCTGTTGGATCTGGACGACTTCAAGGGGGTCAACGACACGCACGGCCATCTCATTGGCGACCAACTACTGGTCGCCATCGCCCGTCGCTTGGAGGAAGTGTCGCGCTCCACGGACACGCTCTGTCGCTTCGGCGGCGACGAATTCCTCTACTTGGCCGATGGATTGACGTCGCCCGAGGAGGCTGAACAGGTGGCACGGCGTCTCCTGGTGGCGCTGGCCGAGCCCTTCTCGGTGGCCGGGATTCACATTGGCCAACACGCCAGCATTGGCGTGGTGGTCTGGGACGCCTCGCGCAACGACTCCGCCGAGATTGTCCAAGACGCCGACGTGGCTCTCTACGAAGCCAAGCGTCAGGGCAAGGGGCACCACGTGGTCTTCACCTCGGGCATGCACCAACAGGCGGTCAGCCACTTCGCGCTCGTCCAGGACCTGCGCCGCGCGCTGTCGGCGGGCGAGATCGTCATGCACTACCAACCCATCGTCGATCTCAACGTCACCGGCGTCGTTGGCTTCGAGGCCCTCATGCGTTGGGATCACCCCGAGCGCGGGTGGGTCCCGCCGACCGTCTTCATTCCCTTAGCCGAACAGAGCGACCTCATCCTCGAATTGGGCGCCTTCGCGCTGCACGAGGCCGCCACGGCCGCCGGTACCTGGTTGCCCGACGCGCCCGACGCCGCTCGCCCGTACGTGACGGTCAACCTCTCGGCCCACCAATTCCGCGACCCCGGCTTGGTGTCCATGATCGAAAAGGTCCTGGAGACGAGCGGGCTGTCGCCACATCGGCTCATCATCGAAATCACCGAGAGCGTGACGCTGCTCTACATCGCCGAGACGCTGAGCGTGATGGAGGACCTCAATCGATTGGGCATTGGCTTCGCGCTCGACGACTTCGGCACCGGGTACTCCTCGCTCTCCTACCTAGCCCTCATGCGCCCACGGATCATCAAGATCGACCAGTCCTTCGTCAGCCCCTCGCTGGAGAGCTTCCGCAACGACACGCTGCTCGAAGCAATTGTCACCCTGGGCCACAACCTCGATATGACGATGCTCGCCGAGGGCATCGAGACCCACGCCCAACTCCAGCGTCTCCAGGCACTGGGCTGTGAACTGGGCCAGGGCTTCTTGTTCTCGCGCGCTGTGCCGGCCCGCTACGTCGCGGCGATGCTCGCTCGGCTGCCCGGCAGTTGGAAGTCACTCAAAAATCCGTAGCCACCAACAATTCAGTACAACGCGATCAAGAAATCGATCCCCCCAAGTGAGTGCCGGCGCCTCCTCGGCGAGCGTGCGCCACGCGCAGCGCGCCGGCGATTGCGGCGGCGAGTCCGATCATCATGAGGATCGACGCCACTACCAACGCGGGTGGAAACGTGCTGGAGGTGACAATGAATCCGTTGCCGATGCCGTCGCGCATGAACGCGGGTGCGTGCGACGCCTCAATCTTCCACCAGGTGATCATCGCGGCCAGGATTGCGGCCATCGACAGCGTGAGCGCCATGGCCATGGTCGACAGTGACTGAACTTTACGCCGTGAAAGATCGAGACGTTGAGTGATCGAGACAGCCGCCGACGTGCCCACGGCCACGCAGACACCAACGGCGACGCTCCAACAGGCAACAACGATTTCGTACGACACGAGGGCGCCGTTGCGATCGCGATACGACAGATGGTGAGCCCACAGAATAAGCCCGACGGAGCTCGCCACGAACACCGTCCCCGTGCAGAGCGCCTGCACCACCGGTCGACGAAGTGAAGTCCAATCTCCGCTACGGACGAGACGAATCAATGACGGCAGCACGATCAACGCCGCGGTGAGCACCAACAGCGCGCCGGCGGCTCCGCCCCATTGCACGGTGGCGTACATCGCTCTCACAAGTGTCCGGTCACCGTTTGAGGTCGAGGCTCCCCAGTTGTCGGTGAACTTGGCGAAGAGTGCGCCAGCCAACATGAAGCCGGCCCAACCGCAAAGGACCAGTAAGGATCCGGCGCGCTGACGCTCGAGTGGGCTGGCCGTGTCACCAAGTAATCCAGTTTCTCGGGCTCGCTCCGCCACCCCAGTCTTGATTAGTGAGATCTGGGCCTTCGCGGGAATCTTGCCTTTGCCGTAAGTGTCCTCGAGCAATGCGGCCAAGCCCGGGCCGTACTTCGCACGCCACAGTGGCGGATACCAGCCCAGGAGTTTGGCAACGCGGTCGGCGCGACTCATCGTGCCCACCAGACCACGCTCGGACGTCGAGCCAATTGCGACTTGGCCACTCGAAGCCCCAGACGCATCGTTCCCTCGTCCGCCAATTGGCGCATTTGTTGGAGCGCCGCGACGAGGGCCGCCCGTCCACTCGAGGTGATCCGGTAGGGCTGGCGACGATCGTCGCTCGGCGTTGGCGCGATGAGTCCGCGCTCCTCCAGCCGGGCGATGGCTCCATAGAGCGTGCCGGGGCCGAGGGTGACGCCGGCGAACTTCGTTATGTCCTGGGTCAGCGCGTAGCCGTGCTTGTCCCCCGACGCGAGACTGGTCAATATAAGGACCGAGGGTTCGTTGGGACGATCCAGACCGCCTGATGTTGAAGTGGTGCGTGTAGCCATGGCCCGCACCATACTACGTCAAACGTACTAAGGTCAAACGCCGGATGAATTCTTTCCGCTTCGCCGCAGCGGGGGCAAGGTCGGTGGCGCCTGGAGTCGCCCCGGCAGCTCTGTGAGCAGGTCGCTGGTCGCCCGGGCGACCTCCCACACCGCCCTTTCGAACGCCTCTTGGGTATTCTTCGACGTTGACTGGACGCCGCTCACCTTACGCACAAACTGGCGAGCGGCCGCCTCAATCTCGTCCTGCGTGGCCGGCGGCTCTAGGCCGCGCAGCGTCGTGATATTCCGGCACATCCCTAGAGAGTAGACCCGCAGGCCATGGGCTACTGCGGCTGGGCTTCGTCGTAGGGCAGCGACTCGGGTGGGATGACGAAGGCACCGGACTCGGCGGGCGGTACGACCGGCAATGGCTTCTTCGTCTCCGAGATGAGGTAGTAGATGACGCCGACGATCAGCACCGCGCCGAGCACGGTGTAGAGGATCGGGATCTTGTTCAAGAAATTGATGCCCATGCTCAGCGCACCGCCGGTCTGGTTGGGCTCGGGATTGCTCGCCGCACGGGGCCAGGCGAAGTTGACCAGCATCGCGCCACCGTAGAGGAGACCAAGCACGTTGACGATCATGCCCCACTTGCCCAACTTGAAGGGCGCGTCCACCTTCGGCCAACCCTTGGTCCTCGCGTGCATTATGGCCAGGTTGCCTAAGAAGTACGACAGGTAGATCATGGCGGTCGCGGCAATCGCCACGATGCCCGCTCCCGCATACTTGAAAAGGGGAATCGCGGCGAGCACGGCGACCGTCACGCACGCGCCAATCGGTGTCTTAAGCGTGGGGTGCACCTTGGCCAGCGTGCGCGAGGCCGGCAGCCGGTTGTCGCGGGCCATGCCGAAGCAGAGCCGCACGGTGGCCGCCATGATGCACAGGCAGCAGACCAGGATTGCGGCGGACACCACCAAGAGGTAGACGGTCGCCCAGAAGGTGTCAAAGTTAGCGTCGATGATCTGCGCCGGTCCCCAGCCTTCCTTGATGGCGGTGTGCAGGTCGGGGATGGCCATGAGCAACGCCACGAGGAAGATGCCGCCGATGACGAAGGCGCCCGAGACCGACATGAGCACCGCCTGGGGGGCTCGGCGACGCGGATCATGGGTCTCTTCGGCCAAAGTCGAGGCGGTATCGAAGCCGTAGATCACGAAGAGGCTCATGAACATGGCGGCGAAGAACGCGGGCAGGGTCACGTGAATACCGCCGCTGTTGGTGATCACCGAGATGTGCTGGTGGCGGTGCACGATGAGCATGATGATGGCGAAGATCACCATGCCGACGATCTNNGTGATGGCGGCAACCCAGATCTGGTCGTGCAGCGCCCCGGCGTCGAGGTGCCAGCCCATGTTGTAGAGGGCGGGCAGGATCGTGAGGGGCAGCGTCACCACCACCGCGGTCACGGTAAGGATGCCGGCGAAGATGTAGATCCATCCGGTGAACCAGGCGTAGGGCCGCCCGGCCAGGTACTTCGTCCACTGAAAGACCGATCCGGCCACCGGGTAGTGACTGGACACCTCGGCGAAGTTGAGCGCGATGATGAACTGACCCAGCGCGACGACGGGCCACGACCAGATGAAGACGCCGCCCAGCGTGACGAGTCCGAACGCGAAGAGGGTGAAAATGCCGGTCGACGGTGAGATGTAACTGAAGGCCGCCGCGAAGGAGCTGAAGAGTCCCAGCGTGCGGTGCAGTTCCTGTTTGTAGCCAAACGACTCAAGGTCGTGGCTATCGGTACGGGCGGTCGCCGAACTATCGATCCTGCCCGTTGCCGCCCCGGGTGTTGCTCCCTCTGGCTCCATAATCGTTCTCCCTTGGCTAAGTACGTCTTCGTGCGGGATGGTCAATGCGTTCGGGAACCTCAACACCACGCCTGTTTATAAAATTGTGCTGAGTCAACGCGCGCGTCTGGCTGCCAAAGCGATCAGGCTGCCTCGCATGATCCGCGGGTTCGATTCATCACGGCCGTAGCCTTCAGCGCCCCAAACGATCTTCCCCCTTGCACCTACTCTCGCCATGAGAGGTAGCGCATTCGGCAAAGTTATCCACGACTTCCTTACTTGTCAAGCGACTTTGGGCGAGTAAACGACCCCGGTCGTGCCCGTCACGCCTACCGGGTGACGCGAGGTCACGACGCAACGACGACAAGGACCCGAACTGTTCGGCTTCGCCGAATTCATTACCATTTGAGTCGTGATAAAACCATCGAACGCTACCGGCGCGGCGCTCGGGCTGCTCGCCGTTCTCCACGTCGCGTGGGGACTGGGCTCGCCCTTTCCCTTTCGCGGGCGAGACGAACTCGCCGACGCGGTGATCGGCAGCGTCTCCGTACCGTCAACCACTTCCTGCCTAGGCGTCGCGGCCCTGCTCGTGATCGCCAGCGGCACGGTGACCAATGCAATTCCGATGCCGCCCAGCCTTCGTCGCCCGGCGCTCACCATATTGACCCTGGTCTTCGCGCTGCGCAGTGCGCTGGGGTTTGGTGCCAAGACCTCGTTGCTTTCGCCGGCCAGCGTCTCGCCGCGATTCCAACGTCTCGATCGACGCTACTTTGCGCCATTGTGTCTCGCGCTGGCCCTCGGGTCCTGGGCCGCTCGAACGCAGGTCAAATAGAAGCCTTCGCCCCCACTATCAAGGGGGAACTCGACGGCGGTCTCCAAAACGGTGTCCGAGAAGATCGACGAAGCGCGCAGAAACCTACACTGTCGCTGTGGAAGTGCTTGTCTCGGAACCGGCCAAGGAGTTCGTCGCGACGCGCGGGGGCAAAGTGTACGTGCGCGCGCACCGCCACCAATGTTGCTCGGGGGCGCTGACGATGCTCGATATCGCGACGAGGGCCCCCAAAGCCGGCGGCAATTTCGTCGACGCGCACGGCGACGGCGTTGACGTTCGTTATGACGGAGGATTCAGTGGACAACCCCACCAGTTAGTCATCGAACTTCGCGGAGTCCTGCGCCCGCACTTGGTGGCGTACTGGGACGGCTGCGCCTACAAGATGTGAATTGCCGCACTGGCGAGCTCAATCGCCCAAAAACCGGTCCAGCAGTGCCGCCATCTCGTTCGTTCTTTGAGTGACGCCAATATGGGTGGTATCGGCCAGGACCGCCAGTTGGGCGTGGGGCATTGCTTCGTACATCGCGACCGCGTGACTGAGCGGAACGAAGTCGGTGTCGCCGACGATCAAAAGCGTGGACGCTTCGATAGACCCCAATTCTTGATCGCTCCAGCCACTCAGTCCATGCACCATTGTTGAGGTCTTGGTCGCAATTTCGTCGAAGCGACTGGGGTCGGGCGCGACATTCTGGTAATGCGTTCGCATCGCCTCGAAGTCGGCCAGCGTTGGCAGTCGCCGTGCGATATCGGGATCCTCGGGATGCTCAAACTCCTCGTGGCCCGGTTGATAGTCGACCGAGGCCATCACCAGTTTGTCGATCCGCTCCGGGTGTTCCAAGCCCAGCGTCATCGCCACCAATCCACCAAGGCTGAAGCCAAAGATGTCAGCGCGCTCGATGGCCAAGTGGTCCAGTAACGCAACAACATCGTTGGCCAGGTCGGCCAGCCTCATCGGACCCCCGCGGTCCGTGCTGTGGCCATGGCCCTGCAATTCCACGCCGATCACTAAGTGGCCCTGAGCCAGCGACGCAATGAGAGGACCAAAAGTGAGATCGATCGTCTGCAGGCCCCCGTGCAGCAGGATCAACGCACGGCCGGATCCGCTCGTCTCAAAGTACAGTTCCAGACCATTGAGTGGCACCACTTGGCCGTTCGTTGCTCGTAGTTCTCGCGCCGTGGGGTCAGTCATTTCTCCTCCTCAGGGAGAATCGTAGGGGCAGCCGCTCAAGCCCGCAGAGAACCGACGTCGCGTTTCGACGCGCTCGGCGGGGCTCGTTTACGATTTCGTTTCGACGCCGCTTCGCGCATGGCCCCCTAATATTTGGCGATGGACCACTTGGAATATTGCGCCGCACTCGAAAAGGAGATTGATCGCTTCGCCACCGCACTTGACGTTGTTGCGCCCGATGCGATGGTGCCGGGCTGCCCGGGTTGGACCGTGACCGATCTGGCCCACCATCTTGGCACCGTACACCGATGGGCCGAGCACCTCGTGCGATTGCGCGCGAAGGAGTGGAAGGCGTCGCAGTCCATGGACCTCAGCGATGGTCCCCCTACGAGTGGGTGGATTCGCGAAGGCGGCGCGCAGCTGCTCGCGACCCTGCGAGAAAGCGATCCGACCGCCCCGATGTGGGCCTGGGGACCGGACCAGCGCGTGGGTTGGTGGTCGAGACGTCAACTCCACGAGACCCTCGTGCACCGCATGGACGTCGAACTCGCCAGCGGACGGTCCGGCGACGCGGAGGTCGGCATCGTCACCGACGCCATCGACGAGTTCCTCGTCAATCTCAACTGCGCGGCGAGATTCTCCCCGAAGGTCCGTGAACTTAAGGGCAATGGCGCCGTCTTCGGCGTGAACGCGACGAACGCGGATTTCCGTCGGTCGATCCGTCTCGTACCGGATGGATTCGAACTGGTCGACGTGGCCCCGACCATCGACGCGGAGCTGTCGGGTTCGGCGGTTGAACTCTTGCTCGTGCTCTATCGACGAGTGCCGCTCAAATCGAGCCAACTCGTAACGAGCGGCAACCACGACCTGGTGAACTTCTGGATAGACCACAGCGCACTCGAATGACGCTGGCCGGATCACTCACCGGCGCTGAGGATCCCGAGGTGTTCGAGTGTCGTGGAATCGCCGACACCACCGTCGCGCTCGCCGCCCTAGAGGGGGCTCCCGTGCCGAGAACATTGACGGCTCGCAGTCGCACGCTGTACTTCTTGGCCGGTACCAGGTGACTCACGCGAAAGGATTCGCTGGCCCGGACCGCGCCCTTGACCCATCGACCCCCGTTAGCCGTCGTCCTGATCTTGACGTACCCGTAACGATCGGCGTGTCGCAAACGGCGTCCAGAGATCCCGGCGTCGCCGGTTCCGGACCGCCCGCTGCTGGCCACGCCTCCGGCGACCTGCGTCTCGACGCGACATTCGGTTGGACGGGTGGCTCCCGTCGTGGCGCCCGACGTCGAAAACCCCACGCGAGCGACGGAACCCACGGATCGACAAAGACCAAGTCTTGACTGCGAAATACCCGTTTTTTGCGATGGCCGTCGGTAGAGTTTTGTGGTGAGTCAGAACGAACGAGTGGGGGCGCGCGAAACGGCTCAAGACGTTTGGGACTACCTGGAATTCGCCGGCCTGCATCTCACCCGTGACCAGTTGGTGCGAATTCACGAACGTCGCGTCATCGACGAACCCTTTCTCAACCCCAATAGTTGGCGTGATCCGCGCACCACCTACGCCCCCGGCACGGCGCAACGCATCCTGCGACTGGCTCAAATCAAGGCCAAATCAAAGCATTTAGACGAGATGGCCTGGCGTCTGTGGTGGGAAGGCGCGAGCGTCGAACCCTCGTACGTGCGCGGTTATCTCATGAAGATGGCGAAACGCTGGGACGAACGCCTGAGCGAATTCCGTACGGCGGCGGCGCAAGCCGCGCAAGAAGAGCAACTCCAAGGCGAACGTGACGTCCTGGACGAGGTGTTCTTCAAGCATCTCAAGCCCGCGCCCTCGGTGACAGCGCTGCGCAAGCGACTGGGCAAGGGCTCGGATATTTACGTCGAGTTCGCTGGGCTGCTCATTGACCTGCTGCGCGGAGACTTCTCGGTCCTAGGCGAGGCGAACGTGCCCCTGTTCGAACGGTTCGACGAAGAGCACGAAGAGGAGAAATACGGCGACTTTCGCTGGGCCGGAAGGTCCGCGCTGCAAGCGATGCAACACGACGCCAAGCTGCCCTACGCCCGACTGGTGGACGGGCTCGACGACCGACAGATCGAAGGGGCCCGACCCGTTGCGCTGCTCTTCACCCGGATAATCGCCAGTTTCGGTGAGATCATGCACGACGGCTTCGGCGCAACCGTTCGCGACCGAGACGCGGTAGGCACGAGTCTCGTGAACCTGTCCGAGAGTCCCGAAGAGCAAGTGCTCTGCCTGCTGCTGACCTCATCATTCTTGAAGGACGGACGGATCCGGGCCAGCCTGCCCGACACCAGCCAACTGGTGATCCACTCGCCGGCGGTGTCGTACGGGGATTACCTGCGTCTGCGCTACCTCGCCAAGGAAGTGCCCGGCATGGACGCGCTGGTCAGCCCCAGCCAAATGCGCGACGCGTTCGACTCGCCCGAGGGGGCCGAAAGTTGGCGCGCGAGCCTCGAGGAGTTTCGTCTGGAGCACCTCGAAGAGATCGAAGAAGCCATGGCTGATCGGCCCGACCTCTTCGGACTTAAGTGGCCGGACGGTGAAGAAATAGAGGAAGAACCAGACGAAGAAGTAAACAGCAAAAAAAAAAATTGAAAATTGAATTCCGGGCTCAAGCGTTGCGCCAGGCATTCGATACATACTCTTGGGCACTCTTCGACAGTTGCGAGCCCTTTGGGACGGACATAGAGACCATCGAGGCGTTGCCATCACGCCCCCAGTCACGAATTGGCTCGTGCAACGCCGTGACTGACCTCTAGAGCGGTCGCCGGGGCCAAAATCCGCTGGGCCGGCGCAACCGCGTTTAGATTCCTACGACCACCCAACGAGACGACTCGGGGTCAGGAAATCCACAACGATCGCCGGCCCGAAGGGGCCCGGTCCGGAACTAACTCACGACGTACTTCCAACTGGACCGCTCAGGTCACATGCGCCGAGCCTTGATGGCGGGGGCGGCCGTCGGGAAGGCGGCCACGATGGCGGCGATCAGACCCACGAACGATCCAAAGCCCCAGCCAATTCCGCTGAAGCCGATGCCGCCGGGCTTGAGCAGGAAGGCCAGCACCGTGAGTACGGCGTTGATTCCTGTCGCGATCAACAGCAACTGTTCTTCGGGCAGGGGAAGCTTGTAGGGCATCACCTTGAAGCCGGCCTTCGCCACGAGGTCCACCACAATGGCAAGGCAGAGCAGCAGGACGAGGTACATCCAGCCGTGCCACAGGCCGTCGACCGAGACCGAGCCGTAGGTGAACTTGTAGGTGAACCACGGCAGGAAGAGCGAGATGAGCAGCACCAACGACGCAATGGCCGTGATCCGTTGGGCCTGGCTCCAGCGCTTCATGTCAAAGGCGAATCCCGACATGGGCTTGGCGGTGGGGCTGGACGACTGGGGCGGCACGGCCGAAGACGACTGCGGGGCGGCCGGTGCTTCGTAGTTTGGTTGCTGCTCGGGCGGATACCACTTTCCGTCGGAGGCTTGCCACCATCCCGGTCCATTCGACACATCGCTCATTATTGTCTCCCACTGCACCTTGGGCCGCAGCCCCCCTAATTTTTCACATCATAGCGATTGTGCGACAAACGAGCCGGGTGTTCGCTCAATAATCGGCGCCAGTGCGCTCGGCGTTCATTGAGGGACAGGGACCGTGGGGTTCTGATGATCACCAGGGCTAGAGCGTTTCCACCGTGGGATAGGGAATCCGGTGCATCAACGCGGCGAACGCGCCGCCGACCAGCGGGGCGGTCACGCTTCCGCCATCCAGTTTGAAGGCGACCATCAGGGTCGCGACCCCCACCTCAAAAAACACGAGGACGGCGGTGCCGAGCAATTAGGCGAAGTGTTTCCGGGCCACGGCGCCCACCTTTCCGCCGAGGCACGAGCCCCAGTTCAATCTGAACTTGCTGCTCCGACATACTATTTGGGGCGCGATCAATCGTTGGATTCTTTCTCAATTCTCTGCTGGCGACGGCCGCGAGCGCGGACATTGAAACGTAAGTTGCCTGAGTGAACGTCGCAACGCACAACGAAACGGGGGCACATGGACGGGGAAGAAGCGCTCCGCTTCGTTGAGGAGCACGGTGTCGTGCTGGCGTCGGCCAAGGGCCCGGTACCGAGGTTGTCCGAAGTGATCGCTGGAGAACCGATTCGAGGCAGTTGGTGGGGGCACGTTAAGGGCCACGAAATCTATACGGCCCTGGGCTTCGTGAGTGAATCCCCCGACGTGCTGGTCTGCCGCCTCATCGGGGGCAAGATCACGTTCGTCCACCGCCGACTGTGGCCGGCGTTGATTCGCGTGGCCGATCACTTCGCCCCCGAACGTCTCGCCAAAGTTGAGCAGGAACACACCACCACGGGACATCACGTGAATCACGAGACGCCCTTTCCCCTGTGGGCGGACACGAACAGCCTCCAAGGGGCAGCGAAGTTAACTCTGTCGCAAGCTTTCGACGCCCTTGGCGAGTGGTCCCAACCGGTACATGTGAAGAGTACATAGTCGCGCTCTTCAACGAGCGAGACGCACGCCGCACGTCCTGCTCGCCCGCCAGGGTTCGTCTGTCGTAATTGGTCGCCTGGCGCCATCGATGTCTTCGATGTCGCGGGCACCCTCGAGCCCTTCGGCCGTGACGCCCGTAGAGCTGGGTGGTCTCGGCGGTATCGACGTAGGACCAACTGACCTTCGATCCATCGCACTGCGAAGGGCTGGGCAGTCCCTGTTCATCAGACCTCTCTTCTCGTCAGCCCACAAAATGTCAGCGCGTCGTAGAAGGAATCCTCGGATTCATTTTCGCCATTGCCACCGTGAGCAATCCAGCCGGACTTACACTTGACATCGTTCAATTAATTTCTCCGTCAATCTGGAAGGGGCGTCATGGTTATCTTCCACTGGTTTCTCACCTTCACCGGAACCAACGATGAGTCCGGCACCTGGTATGGATTCTGGTCGGGATTTGGCGGCTCAATTCCGGATTTTCTACTTTTGGGGACCATCGCCGCTGTCTACAAACGCAATAAATGCCAGAGCTGTCGACGCCTAGTGCTCAAGGGTGGTCTTGGAAAAGTTCAGGGTACGCATTATGAGACGTGCCGCCGACACACCACCACGGCGGATCATGATTCCCTGAAGGAAAAGCACAAGAAATTGCACCCAGAAATGCACGAGCACCTGAACAAGGGAGTCCAGTGATCGCCTCGACGTTCTGGGACCGCTGGGTATGGCCCGCGGGCGGCTCAGGTGGCATACCGGGTGACGTAGTAGCGACGTTGATTTGGGTAATTCTCGCGGCGGTCGCGACCACCATCCTCTACCCTCCCCTTCGTCGAGCTCTCGAAGCATTCGTCAAGCGACACATCGCGGCGGGCACCGCCGAACTGCACGCCAAACTCGATCACATCATCGAGCATCACCCCGACATCCCGCCCTATCACCCAAAGGATAAGGATTAACTGCTCTCGGTAGCGCTCAAGAGCGTTATTCGTAGAGCCTTGTGGTGTTGAAGAATATATTGAGGTCCCGCGGGTCCTGGCGGGCCTGCGAACGCTGCGTGGGCGAGTCGTTCGTTTCGGGCAGCGTCGCCAATTGGCGCAACTCCTCAAGTCTCGATTGGAAAGAAGAAGTGTCATTCACTCCCGCGCCAATCGCGCGGGCGAGTTCGACCGCGGCAGTGTGAAAGTACGCTGACTGCACGTACGAAGGTACGGACGATTCGGCCACCCATTCGATTCTGGCGCAGGCTAATTCGATTCGGGCCAGTGGGTTCATCGTGCTTGGCATTGTCCGGTTCGCCGACGTTGTGCTCGACATGACTCAACCACCGGTGCCGATCAACAAAGTTCCTAGACCGGCCAGACCAAGGAACATGGCAACGCGTGATTCCTAAAGGGACCACCCATCGATTCACGGAAGGCGGCACGTCTGCGGTGCGCGTAAAGGAGAAAAACCGTGGGGCGCAACGCGCCGTTTTTGTGAATTAGCAGCCCTTCTGGATTCTCACAAAAACACATTTACGTGCGTCCATGATTCGTTTTATCTTGCGCCTACCTTCAGTATTTACTTGGCTTGACCAGGTTTTTGTAAAACATAATCTTGAAGGAATTTTGGCCATATGAGTCAGTTTTAATTACCGACGGGATGTAAGTTTTAGTTATGACTAGAAGAATTGCTATTTTCCTTTGCCTAGCGTCGATCTCCGTTGGAACGTGGTTGCTCGTCAAAGAGCACAGTCTGGTCTCGGTTTGTAGGTCAACCACCGGTACCACGGGAGTGGGCTTGAACGCCCGCTGCCTGAGTGCGGTCTCTTCCTACTTCATTGGCTTCGCGCTCGTCACCGCCGGTGTGCTCTTCCTCGTGACGGCCGTGTTCGTGATGTCGAGGCGCCGAGATTCAATGGTCTGGCGCAAACAAAACGCCGCAGTTACCAAGTTGCGCCACCAAGAAGAGAAGAAGTTGCGCGACGCCGCCTAGGGCAAGGGGCACGAAGGGCATCGCTTGGCGACATCCGATGATGTAACCATCCTACGTTGGTCGATTGAAGTGCAACGTGCCATCACCCAGGTCGGCCAATGGCAGGCTCTCCTTCTCTTGCGAATAGGTCATGCCATTTTGCCAAGGGTCGTGATCGCCCTGCCTGGGCAACAGCGGCAAGCTTCGCTGCAGGTAGCCGGGGTTGAAGTCCATCGGGTCGACCCACGGACGCAGCGCCATATCGACGTCCTGTTCGCGTAGCGTCGGCGTGACTGCCGTGGCCCCAAGGGTCTGCATGTGGTTAAGTAGCCGGCACAGGAAGTCGCTGATGAGGTCGACGCGAAGGGTCCAGCTCGCTCGAAAGTATCCAAAGACCTGCAGCAGGTTGGGCACACCGCTAAACATCATGCCCCGGTAGGTAATGGTCTGCGCGAAGTCGAGCGCCACACCATCGACGCTGAAGGCGATGTCGCCCAGCACACTGAGGTCAAAGCCGGTGGCCGTGATGATGATGTCCGCGTCGAGAATCTCTCCCGAGGTGAGCTTGATCCCTCGCTCGACAAAGGAGTCGATTTCCGCGGTCACGACCGAGACCTTTCCGCTCTTGATTGCCTCGAAGAGATCGCCATCGGGGACCATCGCGATCCGCTGTTGCCAGGGCAAGTACCTCGGGTTGAAGTGAGTGTCAATGTCGTAATCGTCGCCCAAGATCTCGCGGATTGGCTTGAGTAACTCCTCGCGCGCGAGCTCGGGATAATCGAGCGCCAATTGAGTGATCTCACCAAAGTCGAGCAAGATCTTTTGGCGCACGATTTCGTGGACCCACGTCTCGGGAATATCGATCTCGCGCAACATGTCGGCCACCTCGTTGACGTTGGTGCGGATAAAGAAGTAGGTCGGCGACCGCTGCAGCATGGTGACGTGCGCGCAGTCGCCGGCGATCGCGGGAATGAGCGTCGCGGCGGTCGCCCCCGAGCCGATGACGACCACCCGTTGGTGAGCGTATTCGAGGTCGTCGGGCCAATCCTGAGGATGAACTATTTGGCCCCCGAAACTTTCCATGCCCAGCCAACCCGGCGTGTGACCCGCGGCGTGGCGGTAGTAGCCCTGGCACATCCACAAGAAATTTGCGGTAATGACGAGTTGGCCGCCCGTGTCTGTGCGGTTGACCCGCAACGTCCAGGTCGCGTCCACACTGGACCACGACGCCGCGGTGACCGTGTGCGAATAGCGAACGTACCGGGCGAGGTCATCGTCATCAATTACTTCGGCCATGTAGTTGAGTATCTCCTGCTTGGCGGCGATGGGCGCACCGGACCAGGGTTTAAATCGGTAGCCGTACGTATAGAGGTCACTGTCCGAACGGGCCCCCGGGGTATCGATGGGTCCACCAGGTGCCGCCGAAACTGGGCAGTGACTCGAGGACCACGAAACTCTTTTGTGGGCACTGCTCCAAAAGATGATGAGCGGCGCCGATGCCGGAAATGCCGGCGCCCACGATCAGCACGTCGACGTGCTCGACCGACGTGTCGACACCAACGTTGCCTGCAGCGCTTTCAGCCAAGACCGCACTCTCCTCGCGCGAAGATTGTTCGCCAATACCGGAATTTCGTGAGCATACCCATCGCCGAGGGCGGGCGAAGGACCAACCTACGTCTTGGTGAGGGCTCGGAGACGTGGGTCAAGGCGGACGTCGGTAGCCGCGCCGTACGACATTAGGCCTCCTCGCCCGCTGTTGCGCCGACCGCATCCGTGCGAGAGGCCCTCACCATGACGAAACGGCTGGTAAGGCAAAACGACTCGGGGTCTTCGTTGGCCTCTTCGAACACTCGACGAACCTCCTCACGGACCTTCGCCCAGCGCCCGAGCGGCTCCAGGATCGCTCTCGCTTCGACCCAGAGGGGGTGATGATCCAATTCGCCCTCCAAGTAATCCATCGTGGACAGAGCTCGGAATTCCAGCGAGGCCTCTTGCGTCTCGAGGAGAAACCCAAAGGGGTGGAGCAGGGTTCCCACTGATTCAACGAGGTGCCAAGCAAATGGCGCCGGGACCACCGCATCGCCCTGTACCGACGCCACCGCCTCACGGCGAATCCGGGCTTGTTCTGCCAACGCCCCACCCGGCAACCAGGCCGAAAAAACGATCCTGCCCTCGGGGTTCAAGGTACGTGCCATTTCAACGGCGGCGGACCGCGCGTCAGGGGCGAAAATTACGCCGAAGACGGACACGATGGCGTCGAGTGATGAGTCCGGCGTAGGAATTGAATCGGCTCGACCGAGGAAAAAATGAATGTCGCGTGAAGCACCAAGCGCGCTCGCGCGCGCCACTTCGAGCAGACGGGGCGAAGGATCAACACCAGTGACCAGGGCTCCTCGAGCGGCGACCAGCAGCGCGGCATTGCCCGTGCCGCAACCAAGATCGACCACTCGCTCGCGCGGGCGGGGCTCGAGGTAATCCACCACCGCTTCGGCGGCGGGAAACAACTGGGCAGCCACGTACTCGTAGTGTCCCAGATCCCAGTCCATAGGCTCAATCTTACGAAGGTGACGCCGCCGCGAGGCTTCAGAACATTCAGTTATTGTGTGCGCCGCGTCGCCCTTGCCCACTCTCCAACATCACGGGTAGTCCCATTGGCCCTCGCGACGATGCGCGGCTCAATTGGAACGTTTTAGAGAGTGACGCTGCGCAGCTTTCGATCGTCGCGGCCTGCCCGTTGCTGAAGATATGCGTCAAGCGTGCTGCGATTCGCGACACGAATCGGCATCAATTGAGGAAGTTCTGCAATCGGGTACGCCCTGGTGGGGCCCTCGGGACCTTGGTCCAGCAAGGTACCCCCGATGACGCGGGCAACGTAGCCGTGAGCGCACATCGTTCCCGTCGGCGTTCCCTCTTGGATAAAGGTGGTGAATTCACGCACGATGGCCACCTCGAGCCCTGTCTTTTCACGGACAATTCGCACGGCCGCCGCCTCGGGCGACTCGCCCGCACCACAGGGATCGCTCGGCAGCGACCCCGGGGCGTCAGGGGTGCCCCCCGGCGGATGAATGAGCACGATTTCATCTCTTGATGTCTCAACTACCACCAGCGCACCGTGGTAGTCGTACGATTCGGTTGGCACGTTGACAATGTACAAGGCAAAACAGAGCGTCGCAGAACCTCAAACCGCGTTCGTCGGATCGCCCATGTTCTTGAGAGGAACCGTGATCAAAGCGATCACGTAGGGAATGGCGGCAGCGCCCAAGAAATCTTGGTGTACTTTCCAGCGTGCAAATATCGAATTGTGATCACTTTGTACACCGGGCCGTTCGCGGTCGCCTTGATGTTTCGAACGACGAAGCTCGCGGAATAGCTGACGTTGTTGTCGGCCGCGCACGTCGGTGAGCACGTATTCACCACGTAGTTTCCGGTCCCGCGCGCGCCGTCGTTGCCCCAATTGACCCAGTGCGCGTTCGTGATCACGTAGGTGCCGCTGCCACACCCGAGGCTGTAGGTAGAGGGTCTCACCAGCCGTTGGGACAAGCAACCGAGCATGGCTACCTGGTGCGCGTCCGTTGTTGCGTTCGCGACATCTACGCCCCCGACCAGCGATCCCGAGAAAACGAACAGTCCAACCAGTAACGCCGCCGTCTTTCTCAACGTACTGATCACTCCTATTTCTCCTTCTCGCGCGTCGTCTAACGAACCGGACGATTCAAAACATCATCCCTTCAAGGATTAGCACGAAATTTGGCGCGAGTGAAACTTCGACGCTCAACTCCTACAAATTAATCATTGTTTTCGAGCCTCGGCCCGCGGCTCACACCCTTCGGCTTTGTTTCAACCATGAACGATTGGTCGCCAGCAGATAGATGCCGAGCACAATCAACCAGACCGTTTGCGGATAGGCCACCCAGCGCTCGATGCCGCCTTCGCCGAAGCCGAGATAATGACCGCTGGCGTAGAAGCAAAGCGACAGCAGTCCCACCGTGCCCGTCATGAGCGTGTAGAAGCGTAGTGCCACCGGCATGTTCAATGACAGGCCCAGCACCAGCACGCCAACGTTGCCCACCACGAACGGAAGTGCAGCCCCGATCCCGTGCAGCGCGGAGACGCTGTTCTCGGGGAAGACGCCCACCAACATCGCTCCGACCCCGCCGATCGCGATCGACATGAAGCCCACGGATCGACCTCGGCTCGATTGTTGGGAATGGTACAGCAACGCGGATCCCGCGAACATCGCCACGCCGAGTGCGACGAAGGAGACATTCATGAGTGAATGCAGCGGCGAACAAACGTATTTTGCGTTGAACTCACCACACGCGGTGTTCCCCAAATCGCTGATCGTGTTCCGGCTCAGGCTGTAAACCGGCGACCAGCGCAGCGACACGACATACTGAACCAGGAAATATTGGAACGTGGACACGCAGACGATTGGACCCAGTTTCGGGTAACGAGCATTAAGTGACCGAAAGGGCATGAATACGCGCATCGGTCGAGCGTAACTGACCACGCTTCGATGGCAGCGCCCGACGGACTCCGCGCCCCGGCTGGTGGCGCTGGCATCGTGCAGGCACTTCGCGAGTCAAATTTAGTCTTCTGCGCTTTGATCTCGAGTCAAGATTTCGGGTTCCTCTGGGATTCAAATCGAAGTTACGTCGGTCGGTTTCTCGCAACCTCTCCTTGAGCCTGACTGCGCGACGACAGAACAAGTGGTCAAGATTTCATCAAGATGACGGTCCGAACAAGGGTGCGAGGACTACTATTCGACAATTTTGGTCCATACTGCCTTTTTATCCGTAAGGATGTAAAGTCAATGGAAGTGAGTACTCCATGAGGTACTTCAAAGATCATCCGGCCCTCGCCCACGACGCCTTAGAAATGCTGCCGAGTGGGATTGCCCTGCTCGACGAGCAGGGTGTCATCAGCGACCTCAACCAGCGTTTGGCTCTTATGACTGGCTATAAAGCGAAGGATCTGGTGGGTCGGGATATTCGAACGATCGTGCCAACGCTCGCGCCGGAATCGCCAATATTCGCGTGCCGAGACAGCGCGGCCAAAGTGCAATACAGCCAGCGATGGGTGGACCGAGAACTCGAATTGGTGCGCCACGACAAAAGTGCGTTGTGCGTCGACTTCGCGTGCTCGCGATTGCTAAGCGACGACCAGTGGTGGACGATCGTGTCGATTGACGAGAACGCCGCGACAAAATACGTCGTGGGAACGGCCGGCGAGGGCGACGGTCCTTCGATCAACGTGCAGGCCGCGATTGATGCGGCCATTGCCCAAAGCGAACAGCGATTTCGTCTGGCCTTCGAGGGCAATATGGCCCCCATGGTTTTCAGTAGCAACTCCGGCTTATTCCTAGAGGTCAATGAGTCCTTCTGTCAGATGAGCGGGCGCACCCGGGAAGAACTCCTCGGCCGAGACTCGAAGCACTTCACCTACCCCGAGGACGTTGGCATCTCCGAAGGGGTCAACCGGCGTATCACCTCGGGCGAGACCGATCAGGTTCGCTACACGAAGCGGTTCCTGCACAAGAACGGGCGAATCGTCATCGCGGAAGTGTCGATATGTTCCGCGCGCGACGAGAGCGGCAACACGCTGTATTTCGTATCTTCGGTGCGTGACATCACCGAAGAACGCGCACTGGCAACCCAGCTCTCCTACCAGGCGCTTCACGACCCCTTGACCGGGCTCGCTAACCGGGCACTCTTCGATGACCGCCTCTTGCAAGCCCAATCGAGGGTCGTGCGCCAAGGCGAGATGGGCGCAGTGTTGCTGCTGGACCTCGACGACTTCAAGGGCGTGAACGACGTCTACGGCCACTTGATCGGCGACCAGTTACTCGTCGCGATCGCTCATCGCTTCGAGAAGATCACGCGCACGTCGGACACGATCTGTCGCTTCGGCGGCGACGAGTTCTTGTACTTGGCCGAGGGCCTGGCGTCGCACGACGAGGCCGAGAAGATCGCCGGGCGGCTGCTCGGCGCACTGGACGAACCGTTCAACTTCGAGGACGTACTCATCGAGCAGCGCGCCAGCGTCGGGATCGTGGTGTGGGACGGCGCCAGCGAAAGTACGAACAATGTCGAGCTCATCCAAAACGCGGACGCCTCGATGTACGAGGCCAAGCGTCGGGGCCACGGCCAACTGGTCGTCTTCACTCCGGAAATTCGCCAGGAGGCGGTCAGCCGGTTCGCGCTCCTACAGGAACTGCGCCATGCGATGACCTCGGGCGAAATGCAAATGCACTACCAGCCCATCATCGATCTCTCCACTTCTGAGGTGGTGGGTTTCGAAGCGCTCATGCGCTGGAAGCACCCCGATCGCGGATGGGTGCCACCCGACGTCTTCATCCCGCTCGCCGAACAGAGTGATCTGATACTCGAACTCGGAGCGTTCGCCATGCACGAGGCGGTCACGACGGCGTGCTCGTGGGAGCC
>PLXU01000023.1:0-9447 GCA_003151555.1 Acidimicrobiaceae bacterium
GACCGCCGCTGTTGCCCGGGTTAATGGCCGCGTCGGTCTGAATCATGTTGTTCAATGTTTCGGTGGCCGTTGTTGACGACGCCGTCACCGTGCGTCCGAGCGCCGACACGATGCCTGATGTGACGGTCGGGGTGCCCGCCGCGAGGCCCAGCGCGTTACCGATCGCCACGACGGCGTCGCCGGTCACGACGAGGTTCGAGTTGCCGAAGGTCATCGAGGGGAGGTTCTTGGCGTTGTTGATACGAATGAGCGCCACGTCGTCAACCGGGTTGGTGCCGATCAGTGTGGCCGGCAAGCTCTTGATCGAACCGGTGCGCGTCACGGTGATCGTGCCACCGTCGCCGACGGCCGCCGCGATGACGTGGTTATTGGTGACGACAAGTCCATTAGGCGTGATGATCATGCCGGTGCCTTGGTCTTCGGAGTTGTTGCCTTTGACGTCGATCGACACGATCATCGGTTCGACCTTCTTGACGATCTTCGGCACGCTCATGCCGTTAGGCAGGCGAGCGGCGCCGGGCGGGTTGGTAACGGCGTTGATGGTCACTCCCCCGGGCCCGGCCTGGGCTGGAGAGGCGTAGTGACCGGCGAGCCCGCCCACCAGCGCCGCGACGAGCAACAGGGTGATGCGAACCGACCAGGGGGTGCGTGACGTTCGAGCCTGCGACGATAAGGGAGTGTCATCGACGATTGGTGCGTGTTCGTGGGTAGAAATCGGCGCGACCGCGACGACGTCATCACCGTGAGCCACGTGCGTGGGCTCATTGTCTGGCGAGCCGCTCACTACTTCTTCGGGCGCCGTGTGCTCGAGCACGGGTGCAACGTGCACCGGCCACGGCACCTCGTCGACTTCCGCGTCGGGCGTCGAGTCCGGTGCGTCCGGTGGGATATCGCTCACGCTCGCCATGCTAGGGGACCAAGGTAAATTTGACTTAAAAGCCGTAGAAATATTTGTGATAGAGCGAGCGACTAGATTGGAACCCTATGTCTCGGCGCATTGACATCGAAATAACGAGCCTCAATGGCGACGTTGCGACGTGGCGCGCGGCAGGTGCCAAACTGCCCAAGGGTGTGCTGAACGTCTCATTGGTTGACGGCGGCCCGGTGGTGGGCAACGTCTATCGCGCCGACATCGAACAGTACATGGAGGGGATTGAGGTCCTGTCCATCATGGCGCCCAAGACGGCCTCCCCTCTCGATCCGCGTCACGAACGGCTGGAACTGATTCCCACCGCTAAGCAAGGCCCCGACGTTATCGTGACCTACGCCCCCAAGGGCCGTGGCGCGCGTCGCGACGGTGAACGCCACGAGGGTGAGGGCCGTCGAGACGGGCCCAAGCGCTCCTCCAGCCGGCCCTCGTCCGGCGAACGGCCCACCGCAGCGGGCCGCCACGAGCGAGGACCCCGGACGGACAGTGCTGAGCGCACTCCGCGACCGGAGCGCGCCCCCAGGGCCGAGGGTGCCGAGCGCACCGCCCGACCCGAGCGCACCACTCGGCCCTCCCGCGGGCCCCGCGCCGAACACGCCAAGGACGCCACCGGACCCGAGAACGCGGAGCGTACCGCTCGTCCCGAACGTGGCCCCCGTCCGGAGCGTTCCGCTCGACCCGAGCGCAGCGGGCGACCGCCCAGTCGAGGCGGTCGAAGTGAACGTCCCAGCGGTCCCGTACAACCCCCGATGACGACGACGCACCGTAACGCGCTGCTCGCCACGTTGTCGCCCGAACAGCTTCCCGTGGCCGAACAGTTGCTACGCGGCGGCATGCCGGCCGTTCGCACCGCGGTCGCCGAGCAGAACAAGAACGCAACCGCGCAGGGCCGCACCACAATAGACCCGGTGACCATTGATCGCATCGCCGAGGAGCTCTTGGGTCGCACGACGCTGGCTTTGTGGAAGGACCGCGCCGCGGGCGCGGCCGGCGCCGGGCGCGAATTGCGTCTGCGCGACCTGCGAGCGGTGGTGACGTCGGCCAAGATCGTGTCGCTCGACGAAGAGGCGCGCGCTCAACTAAAGGAATTGCAGACCGCGCTGAGTGCGCGTCTCGAAGCCCTACGTACCCAATGGACGGAGAAACTAGAGGCCGCCGTGACGTCCAAAAACGTTCCCGAGGCCCTGCGCCTCGTGGCCAGTCCGCCCGACATGTCCACCCGAGTCAGCGCCGAGATGGCGACCCGGGTAGTGGTGTTGACGTCCGAGGCGCTGACGGCCGATCAGGAGGTCGCGCGATGGAAGGAGATCGTGAATCTCGCGGTCGAAACGTCGATTCGACGCAACGTCAAGCCCCATGGCATCCCCATTGATGAATCGTGCAAGGCGCTGGCCATCAAGAGCGCCGGCGCCATTCCGGAATTCGCCAAACTTCTCGGCATGAGGGTCCCTCCCCCGCCGCCGCCGACGCGCGCGGTGCGTCGACCGGCTACCCGCCGCGCATCGTAAGTAGTCGCGCTTTCCAGCCAATAGATTCGTAGAGCGATTTCGTCGCCCGGTCGCCCGGCAACGCGAACGCGTCCAACGGTGGCGTGGCCAAGGCGCGAAGTTCGTTCAACATCGCGCGCGCGATCCCTTGGCGCCGGTGCTGGCGATCCACGTAGAGCGTCTCGACGACGCGATTGCGACACACCACGATGCCCACGACCATCTCTCCGTCGTGGCACGTCCACAAACAGCCCAGGGCAATCAATCGCTTCAGCAATTGATCTGGTGCAACCTCGCCGCGAATCGTCGAGAGCAATTCCTCGCCACCTCGTTTCTTGCCGGCTTCATTTATTGCGTTGTCCCAAATCACCTTTAACGCGTCCGTGACCTGCGTCACGGGGCTAACGATCACGAACTACGCGAGGCGAGGTTGACGGTGCGCGTGGTTACACGCAGTCGCGACAAAGCATCTTGTCCTTGTCGGCCAATTGACTGGTCTTCTTCAGCAGTCGGCACGAGAAGCAGCGAAACTCGTCGTCCTGCTTGGGCAAGATGGTTTCGGTGGGGTCGATCGTGGTGTCAACTTCGATGATCTCGTCATCATCTTCGGGTGTGCTGGTACGGCGAATGGTCTCGGCCAGAACCTCGTCGAGCGCCAGCTCCACGTCGGCGTCGTCGGCCACGTCTTCTTCTTCCTCGGGGACCGCAACCTCGATCAAGACTTCCTCATCGTCAATCTCGATGACGTCGTCGCCCTCGACGTCGGCGTCTTCGAGCTCCTCCTCGCCGACTATCTCCTCGTCGAAACCGTCGACGAGCTCCTCTTCATCAAATACTTCTTCCGTTGATTCATTGGTGGTCATAAATTTCCTTCTAAGTAGCGCTGGCAGTGTAGAACTTTTTCCGCGCCGTTACGTCGATTTCGCTTAAAAAATGACTAAAAACGCCATTTATCAGTAATTACTGCGATTTCTTTCGGCCCTTCGTTCCGCTTCGAGCCGTTCGAGATCGGTTTCGGAGAAATCAATGTAACTCATCGCGTCGGCAATGGCCCTGTGACCGGCCTCTTCACGGATGAGCCGCGCCATCTCGTGGGCCACCCGACGGTAGCTGGGATGGCCCTGGGGGCCGGAACGCAACTCAATGAGGTGCATCGCTTCACGTGCATTCATCTGTATGGTGTAGCGAATTCGGAATGCTAAGGCAACGACGTACTGGCATTGTTCGGGGAATTGCGCCCGCATGTCGTGGTAGAAATCGCCCGAGCGGCGCAACGATTCTTCGAACCGATCGGCGAGACCCGCGTCGCGCACCACCCCGGGCACGTCGTAGCCGAGATCGGCCGTGAGCGGTTGCCACTCGATACTGAGCATGCGGTGACGTTGCAAATCGCGAAAGGCGCCGTAGTCGGTGACCAGCTCGAAGCGGTAGTCGGTGCGCTCGAAGGCCCGGCCCGGACGGTGGCGGCGGTTCGTGCGCTGCCCCACGTACTTAGCCATCAGGTTGGACCGCTCCAATTCGTTCAACCGTTCGATCTGCGCCACGGCTTGATCGTGCGACATCGTAGAACTGGCGAAGACGATGGCCTCTAAGACCCGGCGTTCTCCCTCGGGGTCGAAGGACACCAGACGCACGTGTTCGCCGGGCTCGATGTCGATGGCGTCGTTCGAGTACGAACGAACCAGATCACGAGTGGTGCGCTTAGTAGTGGCGAGATAGTCAGTCCACGCCACGCCACGATCGGCCACCTCGACGCGCTTGAGGAACGACGGGATAACCTTGACGAGCTCGTCGAGCATCAGCTGGGCGTATTCACGAACCTCGGGCAACGGGTGGCCGCGCATGCGAAGTAGCAGTGACTCGTAGGCCTGGCCCGAGGCGTAGATGCCGAGGTTGGACAGCGCGCTGGCCGGTAACAGCCCACGTACCGCGTCGAGGGCTTTGGCCCGGATGGCCTGGCGGTACACGAAGTCGGTGTCGGCGGGGGTCTTGGGATACTTCTTGGCCAGCCAGTCGGTCAGAATCGGCAGCAGCTCGGCGTAGGTGTCGAACATGCGGTCCATTTCGCCGACGTAGCGCGCGCCGAACGGCGAGTCCAGCACGGCCAAGTCGCGGTAGAAGCGGTAGTGACCATTGCTCAGGCGCCGGTCGTAACCGAGGTAGCGCGTCGACTGCTCCAGGTAGCTCATCAGTCGGCCCCGTTCGAGAACCTTGGTCAGCAGGTTGCTCGCCTGTTCGCACGCCAAGTGCACGCCGCCCAGTTGGGCGACCGAGTCGTCCCCGAACTCGTAGAAGATCCTCTGGTAGAGCTCGTCGGCGCGTTCGAGCCCGATGGTGGCGTCAATGGAGGCGTCGCCGGCCAGTTCCAGGTCGCCGACAAATTCGTCCAGGAAGAGGCGGCGCAGACTCTTTGAGGAGCGAGAATAGCGCGCGAAGAGAGCCCCCTTGACGACCTCGGGCAGGTTGACCAGGGCAAATACGGGACCTTCCAAATTCGTGAAGTATCGCCGTAGCACAGTGACCTCGGCGTCGGTGAACTCTTCAATGACGTAGGAGTGCATGAAGTTACGAGGTTAGAACCGAAACTAGCCGCGCGGGTGGACGCTGGAAGCGCCCGCCACCACGCTGCGCAGCACGGCGTCACGGGCCAACGCGGCGACGTCGGCGACGTGCGTGAGTTCGTGCATGCGCGAGAGCTGCTCGCAGAGATCGGCCACCTGCTTGGCGTTGCGCACGAAGTCACCCGGCGACGTCTGGCCGATTTCCACGTCGGCGAGGTCCAGCACGGTGCCCAGGGAGGCTCCCCGGGCCCAGGCCGCGATGGTGGTCGCGAACTTGCCGTCCGGCTCCTTGGCGTGCGGCACCAGGAATCGACTTTCGATTTCGCGAATGGTGACGGCGGTCGCGGAGATGTCATTGAGCCGATCATTGAGATTGCCGCGCCGTACGTGGCCGAGGCGGTCGTTCAACGCGCGCTTCTTCTTGGTGGTCACGTGGTGAGCGGCGTTGGGCACGCGCGAGGCTCGCTTCGACTCGAACACGAAACACGACAGGAGTCCGGCCAGTTGGGCTGGTTCGAGCCCCTCGAAGACCCCCGATGCAAGTGACTCGGCGATCAAGAGATCGCACTCGTGGTAAATCGAGCGCAGTAGTTGGCCCTGGTGGTTGAGCGTCCAGCCCTGTACGTAGCCGAGCTCTTCGAGGACGTGGTGGCGCGCCATCATCTGGTCGCCCAGCGGGCGTTTCGAACCGCTCGGACGGCGATCGGCTTCGAACTGGGCGTAGGAGCGCTGCACCACTTCGAGCGCGGTGTCAAAGTCGAAGTGGTTGATCAGGTTGGCCGTGAAGTTATAGGTGGGCCGAAAGGATGAGTGCAGGTCCGTGGGCGCCGCCAAGGCCACTCGACCGACGTCGTGGAGGGCAATGTCGTTGGCGAAGCAGACAATCGCGTGCCCCTCGTCGTCCAGGCCCCGACGTCCGGCCCGTCCGGTCATCTGGGAGTACTCGCCGCTCGTGAGAAACTTGCGACCCGCGTCGGAGAATTTGGAGAACTTCTCGAGGGCCACCGAACGCGCCGGCATGTTGACGCCCAGCGCCAACGTCTCGGTCGCGAACACTGCAGCCAGCAGGTTGCGTTCGAAGCAGATCTCGACGATCTCGCGAAAAGCCGGCACCATGCCCGCGTGATGGGCAGAAAGCCCCCGGCGAAGGCAGTCGATGAAGTCGGCGTACTCGAGCGCCTTGAGGTCGTCCTCGGAAAAGTTCGTGAGCCGCGACAGCGCGATGTCCTCTATTTCGCGGCGCTGCTCGGGCGTGGTGAAGAGTAAACCATCCAGGCGGCATTGGTGCATGGCGTCGTCGCACGCTGCGCGCGAAAAGATGAACACGATCACCGGCAACAGGTCGTCGCGCTCGAGGGCCGTTAAGAGCTCGCTGCGCCGCGGTGCACGAAAGGCCGGCGGCGGCGCACCGGAGTGGCCCCTTTTCCAGCGAGGCCCGGGACGAAACTGGCGCGTACCCTTCGTTAGGTTGTCGATGCGTCGGGCTTCGTCGGAGAGTCGGGCGCCGTTGAGCAAATCAACGATCTCCGCCGACGACTGGCCCCGCCTCATCACGGCCACGTGATTGTGCAGCTGGATGGGACGCGTCTTTTCGACCACGATGCTCGTCGGACCGCGCACCTCGGCGAACCACTCCCCCAGGAAGTTGGCGTTGCCAATGGTGGCCGACAGGGCGACGAAGCGCACTGCGGGTGGCGTGAGAATAATCACTTCTTCCCATACGCCGCCGCGGAAGGGATCCTGGAGATAGTGCACCTCATCCAAGACAACCAGACCCAAGGTGGCGAGTTGCTGGGACTCGGTGAGCAACATATTGCGCAGCACCTCAGTGGTCATGACGATGATTTCGGCGTCGCGGTTGTACGAAGTGTCGCCGGTCAGCAGTCCAACGCGGCCTTCACCAAAGAGGGCGCTCAGTTCGTGGAACTTCTGGTTGGAGAGGGCCTTTAGGGGCGTGGTGTAGAAGGCCCGCTCGCCGCGTTCGAGCACGCGTCCAATGGCGTAATTCGCAATCAACGTCTTGCCCGATCCGGTCGGGGCGCTCACCAACACGTTGACGTGCTGATCAATCGCCTCGATGGCGTCGACCTGAAAGGGGTCGAGGCCAAAACCCAGGCCGTCGATGAATCGGCTGCGGTAGTCGGTCAGGGTCACTTCTTGAGCAACTTACCGACCCCGATCGCCATGAAGTAGAAGGTCACCAGGGGTACGGCGAGCACCAGCATGGAAATCGGGTCGCCGCTCGGGGTGAAGACGGCCGACGCGACGGTGATGAAAATGATGGCGTAGCGCCACCCGTGCAGCAACTGGGCCGGCGTGACGATGCCGATCAGCTCCAGGGCGACCAGTATCACGGGGAAGAGAAAGGTGATGCCGAATATCAACATGGTGAGCAGGAAGAGGCTCAAGTACTGGTTGGGGTTGTAGTGCGAGACGAGGGCTTTGCTACCGATGGACTGCAGCCACTGGATGGCCTGACCGAAAATGAAGTAGGCCACCACGACGCCGGCGCCGAAGAAGACAACCGCCGCCGTGACGAAGGGAATCGCGTACTTGCGTTCCTTGGCCTTCATGCCCGGGGTGATGAAGCGCCACGCTTGGTAAAAGATGACGGGCGAGGAAAAGAAGAGGCCGCCGTAGATCGCAATTTTGAAACGCAGCGTCAGTCCGTCGAGCGGATTGGTCACCAGGAACGTGCAGTGTCTCGGCGCGGCGCGACAGTACGGCTTCTGTAGAAAGTGCAGGATATGCGGATAGAAGATCCACGCCGCCACGCCCACCAGCGCGATCACGATCGCGCAGACGAAGAATCGATAGCGAATCTCCTTCAGGTGTTCAGCCAGGGTCATGCCCGATTGGGCTTTGCGGAACCGAGACACCGGAGTTAATTCAGTGAGGGATCAGGCGGCGATGGCGCGACATCGGTGCGCTTGACCGGAGACGGGACATAAGGGGGCGACTCCGTCGCGGTGCTCGGGCTGGCGGCTCCGCCCGTCACGGAAGTGGCGTCCTCGTTCGATACCTGCACGTCACGCGCGTCGGCCCGATCGGCCAATTGGTTGAGCATGTTGACCGGACTGCGCGCGATGCGCACGATGTCACTGGTGCTCGGCAGATCGGGGATCGCTTCGCGAACTTCCGCCTCGACCTTCTCCTGCAGCCGCTTCAAAGCGCGCCAGCTGGAACCCAATTTGTGAGCCACGTCAGGCAATTTGTCCGGGCCAAGCAGCAGCAGGGCCACGGCCACAATGACCATGATCTTTATCGGACTCAAACTGAACACGGCCCCATTGTAGGGGGGCCGGTCGAATCATCTATTTACAAGAATCCAACTCTTGAAAGCGGCCAGATTCGCAAGAAGACCTTACCGATGATGTCCGAGCGCGGCACGGCGCCCCAATACCGGCTGTCGCAGGAGTCGGAGTGGTTGTCGCCCATCACGAAGTACTGACCGGACTTTACGTGCACGTGTCCAATCGGTTTGCCCAGCGGCTCGGTGTGTGGCCAGGCCTCCTTGAGCGCCTTGCCATCGATGTAAATCGTATTGCCCTTGGACGTGAGAGTGTCACCCGGCACGCCGATAACGCGCTTGACGAGATCGTCCACGGTCGTCCCGCAATTTTCGCTCGGCGGGGCCCGGAAGACCACGATGTCGCCAGTGTGAATCGTGCCAAAGTCCACGCTCAATTTATTGATAATGATGCGGTCACCAATTTGCAGCGTGGGCTCCATGGAGGCGGAGGGAATGAAGTACGTCTGGAACACGAAGGTTCGCACGAGCAGCGAGGCCACCACCGTCACGACCACGATCACGATCCACTCCAGCACGACCTTCTTGTGGGATCCCGGCGTCTTCACGGGAGCCGTGACTTCATCGTCGGGCATGGGCGCTGCGTCGTCGATCGTGCCGACGGGGGGCTCTTCAGTCACTCGACAAGGTTAGTCGTGACGGTCGTGGCGCTCGAGTGAGGCCAGCAATTTCTGGAATCTCTCGTCATTGCTCTTAAAGGGGTCCTTCAGCAAGACCGTTCGCTGCATTTCGTCGTTGAGTTTGAGGTGCACCCAGTCGACGGTGTAATCACGGCGCCACTCCTTGGCGGCCTTGATGAAGGTGCCGCGCATGTGCGCGCGCGTCGTCGGCGGCGGTGTGTGCGTTGCCGTGGCGATCTCCTCGTCACTGACGATGCGTCGTAGGTGCCCACGCGCTTGACGCCGATAGTAGAGACCGCGTTCGAAGCTCGTGTCGTNNTGGCAATCCAGTCCACCCGGTCGGCCAGGCCCATCGGATCGCTGCGATACTGCTCGATGACTTCGCGCCACAACTTGACCGCGTGCACCTGGTCGGCCGGCAGCTCGTGCTGCAGGACAAAGACTTCGGCCCGCTCGCAGAGATCCTCTTGAATCTCCAACGCGGTCATGTCGCGTCCGCTCAACAATTTGACCGGTTCCTTGCTCCACAGGTCGTAGGAGA
>PLXU01000023.1:9468-9693 GCA_003151555.1 Acidimicrobiaceae bacterium
TGTTGATGATCGGCCGACTGCGCGTGGTCGCCGACGAGATGGCCTCCCAGATATGCTCGGCGCGTTGGCTCATGGAATACGCGGTGCCCTTGGCGTTGGTCACAACTTTGCCGGCCCCGGTGAAGATTTGGCGACTGATCAGGTGGGGAATGAACACCTGCTCCAGGCGCGTCAGGTCCTCGATGCGGTCGATGCAGTAATTCTCATGACAGCCGTAGGAGTTTC
>PLXU01000025.1:0-17943 GCA_003151555.1 Acidimicrobiaceae bacterium
CTCGGCCACCCGCTCGGCGCCTCGGGCGCCAAGCTGTGCGCCACGTTGCTAAACGAACTCGAGCGCACCCACGGGCGCTACGGACTGCTCACCATGTGCGAAGGCGGCGGGCTGGCCAACGCCACCATCATTGAACGACTGGGCTAGTCGCGCCAGTCACCTAGACCGCGGACGGCGGCTACTTGTAGCGCGTCGCCAGGTAGAAGGCCGAGAACATGAGCACCAGGCCCACCACGAGATACCACCCCGACACCGCGCCGGGCAGCACGCCTAAGTAGTTGAGGACCACGATCAGCACGCCGAGACAGAGCAGCCCCACCAAAAGCCAGCCGAACCAGCGCGGGCTGTGCTCGGAGTTGACGGGCTTGCGAGCGGTGTAACTGCCCCGGCCCTCGGCCGAGACGTAGCGTCCCATTTCCTTACTCTTGCGCCGCTTCTGTCCGGTCTTGGCCATAGGACTCGATGTTACTTGGGGTGGGGGCCGCGACTTCGGCTAGTAGGAAAGCGGCCCGGGACAGACCGTGAGATCAATGGTGGAGCCGTACGGAGCCGTAGTGCCCCCCGGCACGCTCTGGGTGAGCACGGTGCCGGGCGCCTCGGTGTCCGGACAGGTCCCTAACGGCGCCGGAGAGAACTGGGCGACAAACTTCGCCGACATCAGCGAAGCGTTCGCCGCGGTAGAGCTGAAACCCAGCACGAAGGGAACCTGGACCGCACAGACACCCGACGACGTGATGAACTCAATGGCGTCGCTGGCCTTCACCTGCGAGCCGGCCGGCGGCACCGTGCTCACGACGTAGCCCACCGGTTGGGTGTTCGAACAGACGGTAGAGGTTTTCGAATTCAGCGAGAGTTGATACTGACCCAGGATTGTCGAGGCGGCCGACACCGTGTCGCCGCCGAGCGACGGCAGTGGGAAGGACGCTCCCGGTGCCAGCACCACCAGGATCACCAAATCCCCAGTCTGTTTTTTGGTGCCCGGCGAAGGTATTTGGGCCAGCACGACATTGGGATTGCCCTTCGTCGCCGGGCGCAACTTGAAGGCCAATTTGTCGTGCTGCAGCGTGCTTTCGGCTTCGAGCAGCGTCATGCCGACCAGTTTGGGCACCGTCACCGGCTGAGTGGTGTGGCCGAGACTGACCTGGATGGTGACGGTCTCGCCCTTATGAATCTTTTCCTTGGGCGCGGGGTCGGTCGACAGGACGGTGAACTGAGGCTTCTTCGACGACACCTCCTTGGTGGTGCCGATCAGCAAGCCGTCCTTTTGCAGTGTCTGCGTCGCGACGGACACGGGCTGGCCAATCACATCGGGCATCGAGGTGATGGTCTTGGGACCGGAGAGCAGGAGGTAGGCCACGCCAGCCCCGACGATAAGCACGACGATGACTGCCGTCCAGATAGCCGACGTGTAATTCCTGTGGTGGCGCCGAACGTCAGTGCGCGGTCCGGACATCATGGGCACGGCCTGCGTGCGGTTGCCGGCCACCGCGGCAACGGCGCGCGTCGCGTCCGCTCCGAAAAACGCAACCCCGTGTCCGGCCGCGCGCACGGGCTGTCCTTCACTGAAACGCAAGAGATCGGCGCGAAGCTCGTCGGCTGACTGGTAGCGCTGGGAGGGCGACTTGGCCAGCGCCTCCATCACGATGGCCTCGAGGTCACCTGGCACTTCACGATTGAACTGCGAGAGCGGCGGCACCGGATCGTTGACGTGCTGGCCCGAGACCGACACCGGAGAGTCGCCGATGAACGGCGGTCGGCCCACCAGCATCTCGTAAAGGACCACGCCGAGTGAATACACGTCACTGCGACCATCGACGGGCGCGCCCGACGCCTGTTCGGGAGAGAAGTACGTCGCCGTGCCCATCACCGATCCTGCTTCGGTGAAGAGGTCTTCGGTGGACACTGCCTGAGCGATGCCGAAGTCGGTGACCTTTACCTGCCCGTCGCTCGTCATGAGAATGTTGCCCGGCTTCACGTCGCGGTGCACCACGCCACTGCGATGGGCGTAACCCAGCGCCGAGGCCACTTGGGCGCCGATGACGGCGGTGCGCGCCGGCGTCACCGTGCGCGAGCCGCGCAACTCATGGTCGAGTGACGTGCCGTCGATCAGCTCCATGACAATGAAGTACGTTCCATTGTCCTCACCCCAGTCGAACACGGGCACGATATTTGGGTGCGAGAGATTGGCCGCCGCCTGGGCTTCGCGGCGGAACCGCTCCACGAACAATGGGTCGGCGCTGAGCTCGGGATAGAGGATTTTAAGGGCCACGGCCCGACTGAGCAGGAGGTCCTGGGCGCGGTACACCATGGCCATGCCGCCGCGGTCAATGAGATGAGTGACCTCATACCGATTTGAGTAAATTCTGGGGTCGCTCACGGGCTCCATACCTTCGCCAGCCTACGCCTTTCGCCTAAGAACTTCGTTCGTCAAGTCGGGCACGTGGTCGATGTACCGGTCGCCGGAAGGCCGGCCTGCATGGCCAACGCGCCTTCGATGACGCACTTCATCACCGGGCCGGCGATGGTGGCGCCGGTGGCGCTGTAATTCTGATACGGGATGCTGACCGCCACCGCAATGGTGGGATTCGTCGCTGGTGCGAAGGCGATCATCCAGTCGTCGGTGTCATTCGTGAGTTTGTTGCCCACTTGCGCGGTGCCGGTCTTGGCGGCGACGTCGTCAGCGGGCAGGAAAATCCCGTAGGCCGTGCCCTCTTTCACCACGTTTTCCATTAGCGGCACGATGAGGGCCGCTTGCGCCGCCGTCAGGGGATGCTTCCAGGCGGAGTCCTTGTAACGAGCCACCACAGTGCCGTCGGGCGCGCTGACGTAGGACATCAGGTGCGGGGTCATGATGGTTCCCCCGTTGGCGATCGCCGCCGCCACCAACGCGTTCTGCAGGGCGGTCACGCTGACGTCCTCCTGTCCAATGGCGGAGTAGGCGAGGAACGGCGGGTTGGCCGCGAGGTTCGACTCGGCGGGAAAGAAGGACGACACGACGCCGGGTAGGTCGATTGGCGGTACTTCGTTCAAACCGAAGGCGTTGGCTTCCGTGGTCAAGTCCTGAGCGCCCAGTTGTATGCCCAGCAACGCGTACCCTGGGTCGCAGGACTGGGGCAGCATCTGGGCGATCGTGCCCCCGCAGGCGGTATTGCCGTCGTTGAAGAGCCGCTTGGTAGTGTCGGGCAACGCCGTCGAGACGAGCGGTTTGATGTAGTAGTTCATGAGGGCCGGCTTGTAGGCCACGATCCCCGCGGTGGTGACCACCTTGAACGTAGAGCCCGGGAAGAAAGTTTGCTGGGTGGCCATCAATCCGAGCGGGGGGAACCCTTCCTTATCCTTCTTATTTACGGACCTCCACGCGGCCCCTTGCACCTTTGAATCAAAGGAGGTGAAGGGCACGGGATTGAACGTCGGGTTCGAGTACATGGCCAGTACGTCCCCGGTGCTGGGCACGATCGCCACCACTGATCCGTCACGTCCCGCGAGCGCGCTCCTCGCGATTCTTTGCAACGTCGGGCTCAGCGTCAGCGTCACGGAGTCGGATCCCTTGGTGGGCGCGAGCACCTGCTCAAGACTCTGGGCCGGCTGCGGGTGCGCCTCGAGGTAGTTGTTGTACTGCGCCTCCAACGCCCAGTTGCCCTGCGCCGTAGACGTAAAGCCCACGACCCCGGAAAAGAGCGCACCCAACGGGTAGATCCGCCGCCAGGGATTAACCCGGCTCGAAGTCGCGACCGATTGCGCCAACACGGTGCCGTCGGCGGTCAGAATCTCGCCCCGCTGGTACTGGGTGCTGTTAGTCGACGCGTTGCGAGGGTTTTCGATCGACGCATTAAGCGCCGGGGAGTGAAAAAACTGAACCCACGCCGATTGGGCAGCGATGAGAACGAACAGGAGCAGGATCACCGAGGCGAGAACACTCAATCGACGTGACATGGACTAGCCAGTGGTTTTCTTGACGGTAGTCGTAGTGACTCCATTGATCGTGGTCGTGGTCGTGGTGGCGGCGTGCAACACCGACTGGTGCACCCGCCACATATTGCGAATGTGCGTCGCGTACTTCAGCGCGTCGGCGAGCGTCGGCTCACTGATGGTCGAATCGAGGGCCTTCTGATCCGACGGCAGAAGTTGCGCCACCGGAAAGGTCGTGTCAAAGACCTTGTGCGGTTTGAACCAGAGGACGCCGTTGGGCTGTCCCTGGTAGATCGCCATTGTTCCGGCGTCGTTACCGATGTAGTACGTCGAATAGGCGTACCAATGCACCACCAGCACGCCACCGACCAGCACGAGCGCAAAGAGCGCGGTTCCGGCCCACACGCGCCACGTGAAGCGACGGGGCCTCTTGGAAACGTGCGAAGAGGTGGCGAGTGAACCTTGAACCACCGGCGGCGGCCTCGTGCTGACCGTCCTCTTGATTTCCGTGGTGGCCACGCTCACTTCGTCAAACTCCAGCAGAATCACCGAGATGTTGTCGTGACCGCCGCACTGGTTCGCTTCGGCTACGAGGTGGTCGACCGAGTCTTTCAGTGGCGTGGGCGAGCTCGCCAGTTGCGCCAACGTCTCGTTCGAGAGCTCGTTGGACAGTCCGTCACTGCACAGCAAGATGCGATCACCCGGCAAGGCGTTCAGCGAGACCACGTCAATCTCCAGCTCCTCTTCAATCCCGAGCGCCCGGGTGAGCTGGTGTCGGCGCGGATGCACCTTGGCTTCTTCCGGGGTGAGCCGTCCCATGCGCACCCACTCTTCGGCAACGCTGTGGTCTTCACTCAAAAGTCGAAGGGCGCCGTCGCGCACCTGGTAGGCCCGCGAATCACCGACGTTGAATAGTGTGGGCGACACCACGCCGTCGTTCCCCCGCGTCAATCCGACGGCGATAACTGTCGTACCCATCCCGAAGCGCTCGGAATTGTCGCGCGCGTCGGCCAAAATGGTCCGATTGGCGGCTTCAATCGCCATGTAGAGACCCTCCACAGTCGGCCGCTTATGAAACTCATCGCGCACGAGCTCGATGGTGATGGCCGCCGCCACTTCACCGGCCGCGTGACCACCCATGCCGTCGGCGACGAGGGCCAAGATATCGTCGGCGAAAATTGCGTCTTGATTCGTCTCACGCACGACGCCGGTATCAGTTGCTGCGGCGTAGCGCCAGCGCGTCAACGAACCACCTCGAACAGAACCCCGCCGACTTGGACTATGTCGCCGCGGTCGAGGTGTACTCGGCCCTCGATTAATTCCTGATTGACGTAGGTACCATTCGTCGAGCCGAGATCCTCGATCGATAGGTCGCCGTTGTCATTCGCCACACGCGCGTGACGTGAAGAGAGATACGTGTCCTCAAGATTTACGTCGCAGTCCGGACTGCGTCCGATGGTCACGGCGATGTCAACCGTCACTCGTTCGCCGGACCGATCGAGCGGCTCGATGTATTCCAACCCCAACGCCGATCCCCGGCGTCGGCCCGTCGCAACCTGTTCGGGCGATCGAGCCTGCACCGACGCCACGCGCAGCACACGGAAAAAGAAAAGTATGGCGATGACCATCACCAGAACCTGCAGCGGACGAACAACCGCCGCGTAGTTCGCCGACGCGGCCACGAGGCTCAAGCGAGCTCAATCCTCAAGTGGAGTGGCCCGACCGTAATGTCGTCACGTGGCGACAACGAAACGGCTGAGACGCGATGACCGTTCACAAAGGTGCCATTGGTGGACTGTAGGTCGCGCACCGCCACGCCATCGCTCGTGCGCCACACTTCGGCGTGACGCCGAGAAACATTGGCGTCGTTGATCACCACGTCGACATCGGGACTTCGTCCGATCACCAATGGTCGATCACCGAGCACGAAGGAACGGCCGTCGTCTCCAATCAGCCGCGGTTGGCTTTCACCGCCCACGAACTCCGTCTTTACCGCAAGATTGCCGGCCTTGAGATCATCGTCGATGAAGACCTCCACCTTCACCGGGCCCACGAAGTTGTAGCCCTCGCTAATGGCGTGTTGGCGAACGGTCTCTTCGAGCTCGGCAATGAGTGCCTTTTGAAAACCGTTAAATCGCTCGGCGTCAACGGGACCAAGCCACACCCGAACATGATTAGGCGAGATCGGTCCTTGGCTAGAAAGCCGGCGCGTGAGGTCAACCTCGCGGATAATTCGCGCACCAATCTCGATGGGTTGCAGCGAAGTCTTAAAGGGCCGCGAAAGGGACCGCTCAAAGATTCGCTCGAGGCGATTTTCGACTTTTTTCAGAACCATGACACTTCCAACTGTACCGGTCAACCGGACGTTCAATGATGCGCCATTTCCGGTTCCGACGCTTGGACTATTGTTGCGAGGTCTCAGGGCGAGTGGCGGAATTGGCAGACGCGCAGGCTTCAGGTGCCTGTATTCGAAAGGATGTGNNCGCAGGATTCAGGTTCCTGTGTCCGAAAGGATGTGGGGGTTCAAGTCCCCCCTCGCCCACCAGCTGAGGTCCTTTCGGACCGAAGCGCCTCAGACGACTCGTACCGTACCGATGCACCATCGTCCGCGCAATCAACCGACAACTCACGACCGCCTGATGACGCGACGTCACTGTCCTCAAGCCACCACGGGTCGAGCTCGGCGGTCCTTGGGTGGTGTTGCGACTCGATGTGTCGAGCCGCGCGTCGACGGCGCAACGATGGGCGTTGCGCATACCTTGTCGCGGAGGCCGGGCCCGCGGTCATGAAACGGCAAGGTAGATGCTGAGCGCGCAATTTCTCGCGATCACCCCGCCGGCGGGGTCGTGGTGGTCGTTACCGGTGAGGTCGTGGTGGTGCTCGGTGGGGTCAAAATCGTCGTAGTGGTGGTCGTGGTGGTCGTGGCGTCATAACTGGCGAGGTCGCTCACGTACACGGCCTTGGCCTGCAGGTAGGTCGCCACCGTCGCGGGCCACGAGGACCACGTGGCTTCGAGCCGCGCGATGGCCGTGGCGTCGAGCACGCTGAGTGGTTCATTGACGGGCGGGGTCGGGGAAACGCTCTGCGTGAAGGCCCAGCCACAGCCCGGTCCCGCGACGTCGCTCGCGGGCACCAACACGATGGCGGCGAGCGCAATCGTGGGCACGACCGGGGCCACCGGGGCCGTGGTGATCGAACCGGCGGGCGGGGCGATAACCGCGGGTGGGGGCCCGTTCAACAGGGCGAGGTTCGGGCGCGGCACCGACGCCGGAGGGTTGACCACGCTGCGGGTCGTGTAGGGGGTGTAGTCCGCCTGGGTGGGGTTGCGACGCGCGGCCGCCACGGGGGCGACCTCATTGAGGCAGACCGACTGCAACAGGCCCGCCAACTGCGCGTCGACGGAAACGGCGAGGTCGAGCGTGGCGCTCGTGGCGCTCTGGTAACCCGTCGGGAAAGCGTAGAGCGAGACGAGCACGTCGCCGCGGCGCCAGGTCACCTCGAGAATTGAAGAACCCGACACGTCGGGTCCGCTGGCCACGAATCCGTCGAGCCCCGTGGGCGAGGTGGTCAACACGTAGTCGCCGGCGCAGGCCGAGACGCTCGTCAGGGTGCGCGCAAGCGCGAGCGCCCCGAGTCCGGCGCCGTAGACGTCCACGTCAGCGACGACCGCCAGCGACGTCGAGGAGAGGGTCAACGACCGCGCCTCCTGGGAAACGGGGATGGCGAGTGATGAGCAGCCATTGAGCAGCGCATTCGTCGTCGCGAAGGAGGGATCTTGCGCGCTGAACCCGGTCTCGTGGGTCAGATCGCCCAGTAGGGCCGTGACCATCGAGGCGGAAGGCGCGGTGTCGAGCGGCGCGGGCCTAGTGGGCGCCAGCGTCGTAGTGGTCGTGAGGGTCGCGGGACCAGGAGCAACCGGGGAGAGCACCAATCCCGAGACGGCCAGCGCGGCGAATACGACGACAGCGACGACAAGCAACGTGATAGCTGCGATGAGCGTGAAATCAACGAACCAGTGGCGCACCGTACGCAGCCGCGACGAGACCCGACTCACGACGAGGGTCCCGTATAGGGCAGTACGATGACCGTCGCACCAGGCTTGACTGGAGTCCCGGCCGCGGGCGATGTGAGGCCCGCCGTACCCGAGACCGGCGCGGTGACCGAGAGGCCGAGCGAGTTCAGCAGGGCGCGGGCGTTGCTCATAGTGAGGTCCGCCACGTCGGGCACAACCTCGGTTGACTTGGCGAGATAGATCTCCGTGGGCGGGGCAATGGGGACGTTCGCCTGACCGACCAGTATCGGGGTCATCGCGGTCTTGAACATGCCGGCGGGCAACGTGCCGCCGTAGACCGCCGCAACGCCGGCGACGTTGTACAGGGGGTACGTAATGCCCCGCGGGTCCCCCATCCACACGGCCATCGCGGTCGTGGCAGTGTAGCCGTCGAACCACGCGGAGCCGAAGTTACCGGTGGTGCCGGTCTTGCCGGCGAGCGTGTGACCTGGAATCTGCGCGGCGGTGCCGGTGCCCGAGGTGACCACACCGGCCAGGAGCGACGTGACGGTGTCAGCGACCGCCGGGGCCAGCACCTGGGAACAGCGCGGGGCCACTGTTACCTCTTGTCCGCTCGACAACGTGACACTGGCGACGGCGTTGGGGATGCAGTGCAGTCCGTGCGCGGCCAGGGTGGCGTAGGCGCCAGCCATCTGGATGGCGGTGAAGCCCCGGGCGCCTAACGTCAAACTGCCCTCCTTGGCGGTGACGGCGTTGGGCCCCGAGAGGGGCAAGGAGTCGAGGCCCATGGCCCGTGCGATCGTGGCGATGGGTAGCACGCCCACCATCTGCTCGAGTTGGACGAAGGCCGTGTTGACCGATCCGTCAGTGGCCTGGGCAATGGTCAGGTCGAAGCCGTCGCTGGGCTCGGCGTTGGTGAAGAAGCCCCCTGGCGGATTGTCCATCGTGGTCGAGTGGTACGTGGCGCCGGCGGGCAGGATGGTCGACAGCGGCACGCCCTGCGTGAGGGCGGTCGACAACGTGAAGGCCTTGAAGGTGGAGCCCACCGGCGAGGGTGAGTTCGCGTAGTTGAGGGTGGTCTGGTTCTTGGTCGTGTCGAGTCCGTAGACGCGGTTCTGAGCCATCGCGGTAATGGCGCCGGTGCCGGGCGTCTCGACAACGATGGCGTCGCCGACCCGGTTGGTGACGCCCACGATCGAAACGGCGGCTCTCTGCGCGGACGCCTGGTTGAGGGGCACCAGGGTCGTGCGGATGGTGAGCCCGCCGTGTTGCAGGGTGGCCAGACGCAACGCCCGGGTAGCCCCCAGGGCCGGCAATGTCAGCAGTTCACTCGAGACCCAGTCACAGAAGTAGGGAACCCGGCTCGCCTGGCACCCGGTTGACGGCACCGACGGCTTGAGGTCCAGGGGCGACGCAATCGCGGCGAGTTCCGCCGCGCGGCTGATCTGGTGGTTGACGTAGGTGACGTGCAGCACCTGGTTGCGGATGAGACGCGCGAGCGCTGGGTGACTCATCGGGTCGTAGGCGGTCGGGGACTGCACCAGGGCGACCAGCATCGCCGCCTGGGGGAGGTTCAACTGACTGGCGTGTACGGAGTAGTAGCGCCGGGCCGCGGCCTCGATGCCGTAGGCCTGGGATCCGAAGTAGACGGTGTTGAGGTAACCCTCAAGGATTTGATCCTTGGTGAGCTGGCGAGTGAGCTGGCGGGCGTAGACAATCTCGTTCACCTTGCGCTGGATCGTGTCGAGCTGCACTCCGGGGCCTTGCTGGAGTTCCAGGATGTTTTTCACGTACTGCTCAGTCAAGGTGGAAGCACCCTGGGTGGGGCGTCCCTCGAGGTTGGCGACCACGGCCCGCGCAATGCCCCTGGGGTCGACGCCGTTGTTCGCGAAGAAGGTGCGGTCTTCTGATGAGATGAGCGACTTGACGACGATCGGCGCCACGCTCGACAGCGGCACCGGCACCCGGTTCTCGGAGCTGAACCGGGCCAGCACCGCGCCGTTGGCGCCCAGCAGCGTCGAATACTGGGGTAGCTGGGGGATGACCAACGGGGGCAGGCTCGTGACCATCGCGTCGATATTCGCGGCGCCCACGATGATGGTCGAGCTAACAACCGGCACGTAGACGCTGACCATCAGGAACGCGAGCAGAGTGGCCGAGAGGACGAGCAGCGCGATCATTCGACGGTACATAGTCAAACGGTAGATGAGTAGACGCAGCACCGCTACTCCGGATCGACGGACCAGCTCTCCAGGGCCTGCTCGAAGAAGTTGCGACCCCCGCCACCGGTGGTGCTGGGGCCTTCTGTTTTGATGAGCTATTCACTTTGTTTTGATAATGGGTTGATGGTGTCGATTACGCAATGAAGCACACGCTTGGCGTCCGGTTGGACGTTACGTAGTCAACTTCCACGTGCCGACAATTCACCAACGCGTCTTAGATTTACGTTACGGTCTTCGCAAACTGAAAGAGCAGCGAAGTCTTAGCCTCGGGGTTCGCCGAGGTTCGCAATTTCATACTGGCGACGCGGTCGCGCCAGAGTCACATTGGCACAATGACTACACCACACCCCAACGGGGTGCGGCAGTCGTCGGAAACTCGTGAGGCCTCCAAAGGGACGCCTGAGGGTGGGCCAGTTCCCCCTCGCCCACGACCGGCGCCCTCGCGAGCACCAACGTCGACAAGGCGCCTTTCGCGCACAGCGAACTCGCAATCCACTCGTATGTTTCGCTTGGCGACAGTAAGGTCATGACGGATGGATAGTTCCGACCAATCGACATTCGAAGTGTCGAACCTCTGTGTCATACGGAATGGTAACGAAATCTTAAAGTCGATTTCGTTTCATGCAGTTCCTGGCGAGCTCATTGGCCTGCTCGGGCCAAGCGGCAGCGGTAAGAGCACTCTGATGCGTTCACTCCTCGGCGTCCAGGCGATCACCGGCGGATCCGCGCGGATCATGGAATCCGTCGCAGGGTCGCTGTCGTTACGCGGCCGACTCGGTTACATGGCCCAAACCTCAGCCGTCTACCTCGACCTCACCGTCGAGGAGAACATCCGCTACTTTGCCGGCGTGCTGGCCGAGCCCCTTTCAGAAGTCGCGCGCGTAATGGACGTCGTCGCTCTCACTTCCTTCTCCCACCGGCTCGTTTCATCGTTGTCCGGCGGCGAACGAACGCGCGTATCGCTTGGCGTCGCCCTCTTAGGGTCGCCCCCGGCCCTGATCCTGGATGAACCGACCGTTGGGCTGGACCCGATACTGCGGCGCGACCTTTGGCGCACATTCGAAGGTCTCGCCAGAGCTGGTGCCACCGTCATCGTGTCGAGTCACGTGATGGATGAAGCGGCTCGTTGTGCCAGGTTGCTGCTGCTACGCGACGGGACGCTGCTGTTCGACGGCACACCGGCATCACTGTTGGCCGCTTCCGAAGCACCTGGCTACGACGAAGCGTTCGAGCGCCTCATCGAAGGCGATCAATGAGCCTACGACGGACGCTGCTCACCACTAGGCGCATTCTCGAGCAGTTGCGCCATGATCCGCGGACCCTCGCACTGTTGTTGCTCGTCCCAACAGCGTTGGTGGGTCTCCTGGCGTGGTCCCTCACCAACCAGCCCGGTGCCTTCGACTCGGTGGGCCCGAAACTGCTCGGCGTGTTTCCTCTCATCGTCATGTTCCTCGTCACGTCAGTTATTACCCTGCGTGAGAGGACCGTCGGAACGCTCGAGCGTCTTTTCACGTTGCCTCTGACCAAGGCAGACTTCGTCGCGGGCTACGCGATCGCCTTCGGGGCCCTCGCCCTCGTCCAAAGCCTGCTCGTCTCCGTCCTCTCCTACACCTGGTATGGGCTGGCCCATCAGGGCGTGCCGTGGCGAGTCAGCATCGTGGCGCTCTGTGCCGGTTTGCTCGGCACCGCCTTCGGATTGGCGCTGAGTGCCGTGGCCCATACGGAATTCCAGGCCGTTCAGTTTATGCCGGCGTTCATCCTGCCCCAATTGCTTCTGTGCGGTCTTGTCATTCCCGTCAGTCAACTGCCCTCCGTGCTGCGCGCCATCGCCGATGTGCTGCCGATGACGGCCGCCGTGCACGCCATAAGTCCGTTGCAGACGAACCCGTACTACCTTGGCCAGTTCGCCATCATGCTCGCGTACATATTGGTCGCACTCGTTGTTGGAGCGGCCACTCTTCGCCGAGTGACAAAATAGTGTTCGTCTCCAGTGACGCTCATCTCAGTCCAGGGGCACATTGAATCCATAACCACACCACACTCCGAAAGGGTGCGGCGGTTGTCGAAAAGTCGTGGGGCGTTCGATAGGACGCCACGGATTCGTTCGGAGGCGGTCGAAAAGCCATATCAAGAGGCGCTAGTCCCCGTCGCCCACCATCTGGCGAGAAGTGACCCGACGCGGGGACCAATGCAATCATCACATCACTACGACAGACCGAAGCACCTCTCCGCGCTCCATTCGATGAAATGCCTCCTGGACGTCGCCAAGGTCAATCCTCTCGGTGACAAAACGATCGAGCTCGAGCCGCCCCTGAAGATAGAGGTCAATCAACATTGGAAAGTCACGCGACGGCAAACAATCCCCATACCAACTTGGCTTCAGTTGTCCACCTCGCCCGAAGAAGTCGATCATCGGCAGGTCGATACGCATTTCGGGCGTGGGCACACCAACTTGTACCAGGGTGCCGGCTAGATCCCTTGCATAGAAGGCCTGCTCCATCACCTTGGGATTGCCCACCGCCTCGATGCAGACATCCGCACCGTGTCCGCCGGTCAACCGGCGTACCGCCGCGACGACGTCCTCATTTGAGGCGTTCACGACGTCGGTGGCGCCGATCTCACGAGCCCAATCGAGTTTGCGCGGATCAAGGTCGATGGCGATGATGGTCGTTGCCCCGGCGAGGCGCGCGCCAGCAATCGCCGCGCAGCCCACACCCCCACAGCCGAACACCGCCACTGAGTCACCAACTCCCACCTCGCCCGTGCGCATCGCCGCGCCGAGTCCAGCCATCACTCCACAGCCCAAGAGGCCAACCGCTTCCGGTCGAGCCCTCGGATCAACTTTGGTGCATTGGCCCGCCGCCACCAGTGTCTTCTCCGCGAACGCACCAATCCCCAGCGCCGCAGACAGTGGCGTACCGTCGATCAACGTCATCTTCTGAGATGCGTTATGAGTGGCAAAGCAGTACCAGGGCCGCCCCCGCCGGCAGGAACGACACTCTCCGCACACCGCGCGCCAATTCAGCACGACGAAATCGCCGGGCTGGACCAACGTGACGTCAGGCCCAACTTTCTCTACCACGCCCGCTGCCTCATGTCCGAGAAAGAAGGGGAAGTCGTCGCTAATCCCGCCATCGCGGTAGTGCAGATCGGTATGGCAGACACCGCACGCCTGGATGCGGACAACGGCCTCACCCGGCCCCGGATCCGGCACCACTATCGTCACCAGTGAAACCGGCTCGCCCTTGGCCAGCGCAACGACTCCTTGGACCTGCGACACCATCGTGTGCTCCTTATCGATTTTGGCCTCATTGTACAGTCGGCGACTTCTGGATCGAGAGCCGTGTCATAAGCGAAGTTCTGTGTACGGATGACCCGAAGCGAGTGGGAGCACGTCCGCAATCGACCGCGGCGGCGAACAAGCAGTTCGACGATGCTCCAGTCTCCCTCCACCACGACGTGTTCGGCGTCCTGGCCATCGCGAGCTACGGCGTCAGAACCTTCGGTCACTCATGCACCGACACCGCAGCGTCACGTGAGTCGCCTAATGTCTCAGGGCGGTCCACGAAGAAGAATTGGACGAGGCGCTGCCTCGAAAGAGGCACGAACGTGGCGGCGAGCAGTGCCAAGGTGACCGCGATGGTGAAAAGGGAGGACATTGGATTCATGACAAAAGTGACGTCGTGTCCTATATCTCGCGCCCAGCCGAGCACGGCGAGCGTGCCATCATGATCGGCCCAATCCTCGAAGCCCGTGAGCTCGTCAAACGCTTCGGCGAGCTAGAAGCCGTCAAGGGAGTCAGCTTCACCATCGAGCGGGGTGAGAGTTTCGGTTTCCTCGGCCCCAATGGCGCGGGCAAAACCAGCACCATGCGCATGATCTCGGCGGTCTCTCGACCCAGCTCGGGTTCCCTCACGATTCTCGGCCTCGACCCCAGCACGCACGGTCCCGAGATCCGCGGCCGCATAGGTGTGGTGCCCCAGGAGGACACGCTCGAGCTCGAGCTTTCCGTTCGTCAGAATTTGGAGATGTTTGGTCGCTACTTTGACCTCCCGCACGCCATCCTGCGCGAGCGCGCGTCAGAGCTCTTGGAGTTCGCTCAGCTGTCCGAACGGGCGAACGACAAGGTTGATGACTTATCGGGTGGCATGAAGCGCCGCCTCACCATCGCGCGGGCGCTGATCAATCGACCCGAGCTCTTGATCCTCGACGAGCCGACAACGGGACTCGACCCCCAAGCGCGACACTTGCTCTGGGAGCGCCTCTACCGCCTGAAGCGCGAAGGCGTGACCCAGATCATCACGACCCACTACATGGACGAAGCCGAACAGTTGTGCGATCGCCTCGTGGTGATGGATCACGGCAGCATCGTGGCCGAAGGCCCGCCACGCGAACTCATCGCGCGCCACTCCACCCGTGAAGTCGTCGAGTTGCGCTTCGGCACCGACTCGCACGAGGAACTCCACGACCGCCTCGCTCCCTTCGCGCAGCGAATCGAAGTACTGCCGGACCGCATCCTGCTCTACGTCGACGAAGGCGACGACACGCTGCGAGAAATTCACGAAGTGGGCATCGTGCCAATGAGCGCATTGGTGCGTCGGAGCTCGCTCGAGGACGTCTTCTTGCGCCTCACCGGGCGCACACTGGTGGATTGAGAGTGTCGAGCACACTCGATGTTCCTCTCGGCTGGGCCCGTTGGCGGCGCAGCTGGTGGTACCACGCGACGTACTACGCGCAAACCTGGCGTGGGTCCGTCGCGAGCACCGTCCTCTTTCCAATCTTTTACCTGGCTTCGCTCGGCGTCGGGGTCGGCCATCTCGTAAGCGCCCACACGGGCCTCGTCCAAGGTCAGACGTACCTGCACTTCATTGCCCCGAGCCTGCTCGCCACGACCACCATGCAACTGGGCGAGGGCGAGTCCCTCTGGCCCGTCCTGGCCGCGGTCAAGTGGATTCGCTCGTACCACGCCGCGGCGGCCACGCCGCTGGAGCCCGAAGACATCCTCACGGGGAAGTTGGCGTGGGTCGTTACCCGCGCCTTCGCCACCGGCATTGTCTACACGATCGTCATTGGTTCCTTCGGCGCTTTGCAGTCCTGGTGGGCTCTGACGTTGCCCTTCCTCGGGGCGCTCATCACCCTGGCCTTCTCCGCACCCCTGGTGGCCTTCGCCGCACGTTCCCAGTCCGACGGACCCTTCACGGCGATCTACCGGTTCGCCTTCGTGCCGATGTTCCTCTTCTCGGCGACGTTCTACCCGGTCTCGGCCTACCCGGGGTACCTGCGCCCGTTCGTGCAATTCGTCCCGCTCTACCACGGCGTCGCGCTCGCGCGCGCGGCCGCGTTCGGCGAGGGTTCGTGGGGGGCCGTGACGTTGCACCTGTTATTCCTCGTCGCGATGGCGGTCGCCGGTATTGCGTGGGGTCGACGCACGATGCGTCATCGATTGGTGGACTGATGCTGGCTCGCACCCTTCCTCGCTTCGGCTCACGTCGCTCTTTGCACATCTTCGAGCGCAACTTCATGGTGTACCGCTCTCAATGGCTCATGCTGGTCTCGGGTTTTTTTGAGCCCCTCTTCTATCTGCTGAGCATCGGGATCGGTCTCAACCACCTCGTCGGGAACCTCCATTTCGACGGTCGGGTCGTCAGCTACGCCACCTTCGTCGCGCCGGGGATGTTGGCGACGTCGGCAATGAACGGTGCCGTGATCGACTCGATCTTCAACACCTTCTTTCGGCTCAAGATCTCGCACGCCTATGACGCCGTGCTCTCCACGCCGCTCGACGTGATCGACGTCGCCCTGGGCGAGGTCTGGTGGGCGCTGGCGCGCGCCACCGCCTACGCCGCGTCGTTCATTGTGTGCATGGTGGCGCTCGGGGACTCCGGCAGCGTGTGGGTTGTGCTCTGCTGGCCGGCCGCCATACTCACCAGCCTCACCTTTAGCTGCGTGGGTCTCGCCGCCTGCACGTACATCCGCTCGTGGCAGGACTTCGACCTGGTCGCACTGGCGCAGTTGCCCCTCTTCCTCTTCTCGGCGACGTTCTTTCCAATCTCGCTGTACCCCGCGTGGCTCGGGGCCATCGTCTCGTTCTCGCCGCTCTATCAATCCGCGGCGTTGCTTCGGGGCGTGGCCCTCGGACAGTTCGAGTGGATCATGATTATGCGCGTGGCGTACCTGCTCGCGCTCGCGCTCGTCGCGCTCGCGCTCGCGACTCGGCGCTTTCGACGAATCCTCGTGCCCTAGCGCACGCTTCACCAGAGCAACGGGCTCGTTAACTAAACAGGCCGCGTCGGAACTACATCGTGGGCGTAAGCCCTCCGTCGACCACGAATTCGGTACCGGTCACCGCGGACGCCCGAGGCGACGCCACGAAGCAGATGCAACTCGCCACCTCCTCGGGGGTGAGGAATCGTCCCAGCGGCGTGCTCGCCGCGGTCTCGTCGGCAACTTCACTCGGACTCGACCCCTTCATCGACGCGACCTGTTGGGCGATCCCCTCGGCGCCCAACCACATCGGGGTCGCCGTCAATCCCGGTGACACGGTAACGACCCGAATACCCTGACTCGCGAACTCCGAAGCCACGGCTTTGCCCACGTTGAGCAGGGCCGCCTTGGACGCGCTGTACGCGGCGGCGTCCGGGGCGGGTAAGCGACTATTGACGGACGTGACGTTGACGATCACCCCGCCTCGATCCTTCATACGTGGGATCGCGGCCTGCATGACGCGCACGGCTGCCATGAGGTTGAGGTCGAGCGTCTTGGCCCACCCGTCCGCTTCTTCCGAGAGGAACCCCTCATAGACCTGCCCGGCGGCCGCGTTGTTCACGACGATATCGAGGCGGCCGTGAAGCCCAATTACGTGATCGATCATGAGCTGCGGGGCGTCCGGTTTCGAAAGATCAGCGGAAAAAAACGAGATTCCCTTCATCTCGCTCTCGGGCGGGCGTCGGGACGCTCCCACGACCTGCACCCCTTCGCCCGCGAGCGCGATCGCCGTCGCCCGACCGATGCCGGTGCTCGCACCGGTAACCACCGCGACCTGTCCGTCGAGATTGAGATCCATGAAGGACAACTTAGTGAATGGATTCCGCACTCTCACAAACGATTCGATTGAGAGAAGACTGCCGCCGTTAGCGCGAAGACCACACCACCTCGCAGTGACCTTGACGTCGCCATCACGTCGCGCTCTCGATGCTCACGCGTTGACGAGTGTTTCTCCCACGTTCCGAGGAAATAGTTTTGCTGATGTCGATTCGCAAGAATTGGGTGACCAATTCTTCGCGTCGACAGGTAAAAGGAGTTCACACTTGCACCAATATTCGCGACATCATTTCACGCTCGCAACGTCGTGCGCGCGACGTGGCTCGCACTCTTCGTCGAATCCATCATCACTGTATGGTGGTGACAATGACCGCCAGCACGCTTCCCTTGGGCTGGCGTCTCGTCATTTTCTGTGTCGCCGGCATCGCCGCCGGCATCTCTAACGGCATCGCGGGCGGCGGTACGTTCCTCAGTTTTCCGACCCTGCTCGCCATGGGTATTCCCACGCTGCAAGCCAACGTCTCTTCCACTGTTGGTGTGCTTCCGAGCTCGCTCGGTGGCATTCGCGGATTTCGACGGGAACTCGCAACACACAGTCAATTGCTGCGTTCTCTCATTCCGACTTGCTTCTTCGGCTCCCTCTTTGGCACCGCGTTACTACTGCTTGGTTCGACTCAGACGTTTCGCGACGTCGTGCCCTGGTTGATCGGGATCGCGACCCTGCTCTTCGCACTCGCGCCGCGCATCACCAAGCGCCTG
>PLXU01000025.1:17971-18533 GCA_003151555.1 Acidimicrobiaceae bacterium
TACGTGCTGCAGGGTCTGCGCAGTGCCCTTTCGATGATGATCAATGCCGTGGCGGCCGTGGTCTTCATCATTCGTGGGCACCTGGCGATGGACGCGGTGTACATGCTGCTCATCGGCACACTGATCGGCGGATGGTTGGGAACCTTGCTGATTCGGCGCGTCTCGCCTAAGGCGGTTCGAGCCCTCGTCATCGCCGTGGGCGCCGCAACGACCATCAAGTTGGCGATTGGAAGTTAGTAGCTGTTACCAGTTCTTTCTCGACGAACTCGCGCCGAGATGGTTTGCGGTCTTGCGAATAAATGCCTATGGATCAGCGAGAATGCCAGTCATACGTCTACGTGGTACGGACACGAAACGAACTTCGGCCCGCGCTGGCACGCGCCGAAGGTTCAGCTGGGCCGCGTCACCGATCCGCCCAGGAACGATTCAACGAAGAGCGGATTCTGTTCCAAGTCCTTGGGCGCCCCCGAGAGAACCACCCGGCCGCCGCCCAGCACGTAGGTCCAATCGGAAATGCGTAGCGCCGATTTCGCGCGCTGCTCCACGAGCAGCACGGTCGAGC